>NZ_JBVJMD010000040.1:0-85186 GCF_055584385.1 Streptomyces sp. NPDC104096 | reverse complement strand
CCTACTCGCACTACCTCTCCAAGTTCACCGCCTATCTCCAGCAGTTGGACATGGAGTCCAACGGCAAGTCGGTGGACCGCGACGGCAACCCGGTGAACTGGCAGACCGGGCCGGTCGTCTGGGGCACCCCGGGCACCAACGGGCAGCACGCCTACTACCAGTTGATCCACCAGGGCACCAAGCTCATCCCCGCGGACTTCATCGGCTTCGCCGAGCCGGTCGGCGAGCTGAGCGACGAACTCAAGGCCCAGCACGACCTGTTGATGGCCAACTTCTTCGCCCAGACCCAGGCGCTGGCCTTCGGCAAGACGCCGGAGGAGGTCCGCGCGGAGGGCGTGCCCGAGGAACTGGTGGCGCACAAGACGTTCCGCGGCAACCACCCCACCACCACGATCCTGGCGCGCGAGCTGACCCCCTCGGTCCTCGGCCAGCTCATCGCCCTCTACGAGCACAAGGTGTTCGTCCAGGGCGCGGTCTGGAACATCGACTCCTTCGACCAGTGGGGCGTGGAACTCGGCAAGGTCCTCGCCAAGCGGATCGAACCCGCCCTGACCGAGGGCGCCGAGGTCCCCGGCCTCGACCCCTCCACCACCGCCCTCGTCGCCGCCTACCGGGGGCTGCGCAACCGGAAGTGACCACCGGTGCGGGAAGTGGGCGGCGCGCGGCCGCCCGCTTCCCGTAGACTCCCCGGCGATCATCACGGCCGTGGCTCGGGGGAGTGCAAGGTGGCTGGTGCCAGAGGGAGTTGGACGGGCGGAAGGCTGCGCGGCGGCTCCTTCCTGAAGCCCCACAAGGTGGCCCGGGTGCTGTTGCACCCCGCGTGGATCCCGGAGTCGCTCGACCCGACGGTGGAGCGGCTCAAGCGCGTCCGGATCGCCGCGGGAGCGGTCGCGGCGATCGGTGTCTACACCTACGTCGAAGGCGGCTTCGCCCTCACGGAGATGATGCAGAACACGCTGGTCGCCGCCGCGGTGCTGCTGTTCGTCACGCCCCTGACGGTCGGTGTGATGCTCCACGTCTGGCGGCGCGGCGGCACGGTACGCCAGTTGCGCCCGCCCCTGATGAACGCGCTCAAGCTGCTGCTGCTCTTCGTCGGCTCGGTGGTCGCGACGGTGCTGCTGCTGATGGGCGCGAGCGCGCTGAGCGGCAGCCTGGTGATCGTCCCGCTCGGTTTTCTGGCGCTGTGGATGGTCGGGTTCGTGGGCGCGGGCGCGCTGCGGGTCACGGCGAACTTCTTCGGCACCGCGGCGGTGCACCGCGCCCTGCCGCCGCTGCTGGCCACGGTGACGACCTGGCTGATGGCCGTCCCGGACCTCGTCACCGGCGATCTGCACGGCCTCGGTCTGCGCCTGGGCGTGGTGTTCATCCTGGGCGCCCCGGTCACGGTCACGGCCGTCTCCCTGCTGGAGATGGGCCGCCTCAAGCGGCGCTACGGCATCCGGCTCGGCGCACACCCCGCGACACTGCCGCCGTCGCGACCGGCACACGTACCGCACCAGGGAAATCCGTACGCCCAGGGGAATACCTACGGTCAGGCGAACCCGTATCCCCAAGGGAACCCGTACCCGGCAGGGAACCCGTACGGCCAGGCGAACCCGTACCCCCGAGGCCCGTACGCCCCGCCCCCGCGGCAGCCCCGTGACGGCCGGAACCCGTACGGCCGTTGACCGTACGGGTTCCGGGAAGTGCCTGCTCCGCCGTCAGGGCGACGCGGGCGGGTACAGCGAGCGCGGCAGCTGGGCGGCCGCCGCCGAGTCCAGCAGCCACAGGGTGCGCTGCCTTCCGTACGCCCCGGCCGCCGGGGCCTGGATCTCGCCCGCGCCCGACAGGGCGATCGCCGCGGCGTTCGCCTTGTCCTCGCCGGCCGCCAGCAGCCACACCTCACGGGCCGCCCGGATCGCCGGGAGGGTGAGGGTGGTGCGGGTCGGCGGGGGCTTGGGCGCGCCGTGGACGCCGACGACCGTGCGCTCGGTCTCCCGGACCGCGGGCAGCTCCGGGAAGAGCGACGCCACATGGGTGTCCGGGCCGACGCCCAGCATCAGCACGTCGAAGGTCGGCACCGCGCCGTGGTTCTCGGGGCCGGCCGCACGGGCCAGCTCCTGCGCGTACGCGGCCGCTGCGGCGTCCGCGTCCGCACCCTGCGGGCCGTCCGACGCGGGCATGGCGTGCACGCGCTTCGGGTCCAGCGGTACGGAGTCCAGCAGGGCCTCGCGGGCCTGCGTGACATTGCGCTCGGGGTCGCCCTCGGGCAGGAACCGCTCGTCGCCCCACCACAGGTCGAGGCGGCCCCAGTCGATGGCGTCCCGGGCCGGCTGGGCGGCCAGCGCGGCCAGCAGCCCGTTGCCGTTGCGGCCACCGGTCAGCACCACGGACGCCGCACCCCGGGAGGCCTGCGCGTCCACGATCTTCGTGATGAGCCGGGCCGCGGCGGCCTGTGCCATCAGTTCCTTGTCGTGGTGCACGACCAGCTGGGGAGTGCTCACTTCGCCGCCTTCTTCCCCGGAGGCGGGGCCGGTACCGGAGCCTTCCCGGCGGCCCTCTCCGTGGTGGACGCGGCGGGCCCGCCGGGCGTCGCCGTGAGCTCCTCCGGCGCCCGCTCGCGCGGGGCCGCGGACTGCGCGTGCAGCCGGTCCACCCCGAACCGCAGTGCCGAGGCGTACGTGTCGTCCGGGTCGAGCCGGCGCAGCTCCTCCGCGATCAGCTCGGCGGTGTCCCGCCGCTTGAGCGCCACCGCACGGTCCGGCTGCCCCTCGATCGACAGCGTGGCGACGGTGCCGTCCGCGCGGTCGAGGGCGATCGAGCCGTGGTCGGTGGCCAGGCGGACCGCCGTCAGGCCGGGGCCGGACGACAGGGAGCGCTTGACGGGGACGTCCAGCCGGTCCGCGAGCCACATCGCGAGCAGCTCGCAGCTCGGGTTGAACTCCTCGCCCTCCACCTCGACGCCCTTGACCTCGCAGACGACCTGGTCCAGGGCCGCGGCGAGCATCGAACGCCAGGGCGTGATGCGCGTCCACGACAGGTCCGTGTCGCCGGGCGCGTAGGTGTCGGCGCGGGCGGACAGCTCCCGTACCGGCTGCTCGGCGGCGTAGGTGTCGGTGACCCGGCGCTGGGCGAGGGCGCCCAGCGGGTCGTTCGCCGGGTCCAGGGGCGCGTCGACCGGCCACCAGACCACCACGGGGGCGTCGGGCAGCAGCAGCGGCAGCACCACCGACTGGGCGTGGTCGGCGACCTCGCCGTACAGCCGCAGGACGACCGTCTCGCCGGTGCCCGCGTCCGCGCCCACCCGCACCTCGGCGTCGAGGCGGGACTTCGTGCGGTCGCGGGGCGAGCGGGAGACCCGCCTGATGACCACGAGGGTGCGCGAGGGGTGCTCGCGCGAGGCGTCGTTCGCCGCCTTCAGGGCGTCGTAGGCGTTCTCCTCGTCGGTGACGATGACCAGGGTGAGCACCATGCCCACGGCAGGGGTGCCGATCGCGCGGCGGCCCTTGACGAGCGCCTTGTTGATCTTGCTCGCCGTGGTGTCCGTCAGGTCTATCTTCATGGCCGGCGCCAGCTCCGTCCGTCTCGCTCCAGCATCTCGTCCGCCTCGACGGGACCCCAGGTACCGGCCGGGTACTGGGCCGGCTTGCCGTGCTTGTCCCAGTACTGCTCGATCGGGTCGAGGATCTTCCAGGACAGCTCGACCTCCTCGGTGCGCGGGAAGAGGTTCGAGTCGCCGAGCAGCACGTCCAGGATGAGCCGCTCGTACGCCTCCGGGCTGGACTCCGTGAACGACTCGCCGTAGGCGAAGTCCATGGACACGTCCCGGATCTCCATCGACGTGCCCGGCACCTTGGAACCGAAGCGGACGGTGACGCCCTCGTCGGGCTGGACGCGGATCACGATCGCGTTCTGGCCCAGTTCCTCGGTGGCCGTGGTGTCGAAGGGGGAGTGCGGGGCGCGCTGGAAGACGACCGCGATCTCCGTGACCCGGCGGCCCAGACGCTTGCCCGCCCTCAGGTAGAACGGCACGCCCGCCCAGCGGCGGTTGTCGACGCCCACCTTGATCGCGGCATAGGTGTCGGTCTTCGACCTGGCGTCGATGCCGTCTTCCTGGAGGTAGCCGATGACCTTCTCGCCGCCCTGCCAGCCTTCCGAGTACTGACCGCGGACGGTGTCCTTGCCGAGGTCCTTCGGCAGCCGTACGGCGCCGAGCACCTTGGTCTTCTCCGCGGCCAGCGCGTCCGCGTCGAAGGAGGCGGGCTCCTCCATCGCGGTCAGCGCCATGAGCTGGAGCAGGTGGTTCTGGATGACGTCACGGGCGGCGCCGATGCCGTCGTAGTAGCCGGCCCGGCCGCCGATGCCGATGTCCTCGGCCATGGTGATCTGCACATGGTCCACGAAGGACCGGTTCCAGATCGGCTCGAACATCGTGTTGGCGAAGCGCAGCGCCAGGATGTTCTGGACGGTCTCCTTGCCCAGGTAGTGGTCGATGCGGAAGACCTGGTCCGGGGCGAAGACCTCGTGCACGACCTTGTTGAGCTCCTCGGCCGACTTCAGGTCGTGGCCGAAGGGCTTCTCGATGACCGCGCGCCGCCACGAGCCGCGCGCCTGGTCGGCGAGGCCGTGCTTCTTGAGCTGCTGGATGACCACCGGGAAGGAACGCGGCGGCACGGAGAGGTAGAAGGCGAAGTTGCCGCCCGTCCCCTGTGCCTTGTCGAGCTCCTCGATGGTCCCGCGCAGCCGCTCGAAGGCGTCGTCGTCGTCGAAGGTGCCCTGGACGAAGCGCATCCCCTGGATGAGCTGCTGCCAGACCTCCTCGCGGAACGGCGTACGGGCGTGCTCCTTGACGGCGTCGTGGACCTCGGCGGCGAAGTCCTCGTGCTGCCACTCGCGGCGGGCGAAGCCGACGAGCGAGAAGCCCGGCGGAAGCAGCCCGCGGTTGGCGAGGTCGTAGACGGCGGGCATCAGCTTCTTGCGCGACAGGTCGCCGGTGACGCCGAAGATGACCAGGCCCGACGGCCCCGCGATACGCGGGAGCCGTCGGTCGGCGGGGTCACGCAGCGGGTTGCTGCTTGACAAAGTTTCAGCCCTCCGAAGGGGCGAGGCGCTGGAGCTCCGCCTCGGTCGACTTGAGCAGGTCGTTCCAGGACGTCTCGAACTTGTCGACGCCCTCGTCCTCCAGCAGCTGGACCACGTCGTCGTACGCGATGCCGAGCTTCTCGACCGCGTCGAGTTCCGCGCGGGCCTGCTCGTACGTGCCGGTCACCGTGTCACCGGTGACCTCGCCGTGGTCCTCGGTGGCCTGCAGGGTGGCCTCCGGCATGGTGTTCACCGTGTTCGGCGCCACCAGGTCCACGACGTACATCGTGTCCTTGTACGCCGGGTCCTTCACACCGGTGGAGGCCCACAGCGGACGCTGCTTGTTCGCCTGCGCCTTGTCGAGGGCCAGCCAGCGCTCGGAGGAGAAGACCTCCTCGTACGCCTGGTAGGCGAGCCGGGCGTTGGCGACGCCCGCCTTGCCGCGGGCGGCCTTGGCCTCGTCGGTGCCCAGGGCGTCGATCCGCTTGTCGATCTCCGTGTCCACGCGGGACACGAAGAAGGACGCCACGGACTGGATCTTCGACAGGTCCAGGCCGCGCTCCTTGGCCTTCTCCAGGCCGGAGAGGTAGGCGTCCATGACCGCGCGGTAACGCTCCAGCGAGAAGATCAGCGTGACGTTGACGCTGATCCCGAGGCCGATGACCTCGGTGATCGCCGGCAGACCCGCCTTGGTGGCCGGGATCTTGATGAGCGTGTTGGGGCGGTCCACGAGCCAGGCGAGCTGCTTGGCCTCGGCGACGGTCGCCTCGGTGTTGTGCGCCAGGCGCGGGTCGACCTCGATGGAGACCCGGCCGTCCTGGCCCCCGGTGGCGTCGAAGACCGGGCGCAGGATGTCGGCGGCGTCGCGGACGTCCGCCGTCGTGATCATGCGGATGGCCTCTTCGACGGTGACCTTGCGGGCGGCGAGGTCGGCGAGCTGCTGCTCGTAACCGTCACCGCTGCTGATCGCCTTCTGGAAGATCGACGGGTTGGTGGTGACGCCGACGACGTGCTGCTGGTCGATCAGTTCGGCGAGGTTGCCGGACGTGATCCGCTTGCGGGACAGGTCGTCCAGCCAGATCGCGACGCCCTCATCGGAGAGGCGCTTCAGTGCGTCTGTCATGGAAATTGCATCTCCTACGTGTCGTGTACGGGCGTCAGTGCCGGGTGGCGGCGAGGGATTCCCGGGCCTTCGCGGCCACGTTCTCGGCGGTGAAGCCGAACTCGCTGAACAGGACCGCGCCGTCTGCGGAGGCCCCGAAGTGCTCCAGGGAGACGATGCGGCCGGCGTCTCCGACGTACTTGTGCCAGGTCAGACCGATGCCGGCCTCGACCGCGACCCGCGCCTTGACCGACGGCGGCAGGACGCTCTCCCGGTACCCCTGGTCCTGCTCCTCGAACCACTCCACGCAGGGCATGGACACGACTCGCGTCGGCACACCCTCGGCCTGGAGCCGCTCGCGCGCCTCGACGGCGATGTGCACCTCGGAACCGGTGGCGATCAGGACGACCTCCGGCTCGCCGCCCTCGGCCTCGAACAGCACGTAGCCGCCCTTGGCCGTGTTGTCGTCGGGCTCGTAGGTCGGCACGCCCTGACGGGTCAGCGCCAGCCCGTGCGGGGCGCCCTTGCCGAACACCTTGGTGTGGCGGCGCAGGATCTCGCGCCAGGCGACGGCGGTCTCGTTGGCGTCGGCCGGGCGGACCACGTTCAGGCCCGGGATGGCGCGCAGCGAGGCCAGGTGCTCGACCGGCTGGTGGGTGGGACCGTCCTCGCCGAGGCCGATGGAGTCGTGCGTCCACACGTACGTCACCGGCAGGTGCATCAGGGCCGACAGCCGTACGGCGTTGCGCATGTAGTCGGAGAACACCAGGAAGGTGCCGCCGTAGATGCGGGTGTTGCCGTGCAGCGCGATGCCGTTCATCTCCGCGGCCATGGAGTGCTCGCGGATGCCGAAGTGGATCGTGCGGCCGTAGGGGTCCGCCTCCGGCAGCGGGTTGTCCGCCGGGAGGAAGGAGCTGTCCTTGTCGATGGTGGTGTTGTTCGAGCCGGCCAGGTCGGCGGAGCCGCCCCACAGCTCGGGGATCACCGGACCGAGCGCCTGGAGGATCTTGCCGGAGGCGGCCCGGGTGGCGACACCCTTGCCGGGCTCGAAGACCGGGATCTTCTCCTCCCAGCCGGTGGGCAGCTCGCCCGCGGCGACGCGGTCGAACTCGGCCGCGCGCTCCGCGTTGCCGTTGCGCCACTCCTGGAAGGACTTCTCCCACTCGGCCCGCGCCTGACGGCCGCGCTCCAGCGCGCCACGGGTGTGGTCGATGACCGCCTCGGCGACCTCGAAGGACTGCTCGGGGTCGAAGCCCAGGACGCGCTTGGTGGCCGCGACCTCGTCCGCGCCGAGCGCCGAGCCGTGCGCGGCCTCGGTGTTCTGGGCGTTCGGGGCCGGCCAGGCGATGATCGAGCGCATCGCGATGAACGACGGCCGGTCGGTGACCTGCTTCGCCGCCTCGATCGCGTCGTAGAGGGCGTGCGGGTCCAGGTCGCCGTCCGGCTTCGGCGCCACGCGCTGCACGTGCCAGCCGTAGGCCTCGTACCGCTTGACGGTGTCCTCGGAGACGGCCGTCTCGGTGTCGCCCTCGATCGAGATGTGGTTGTCGTCCCACAGCAGGACCAGGTTGCCGAGCTTCTGGTGGCCGGCGAGCGAGGACGCCTCCGCGGAGATTCCCTCCTGGAGGCAGCCGTCACCGGCGATGCAGTAGACGAAGTGGTCGAACGGGGAGTCGCCCTGCGGGGTCTCCGGGTCGAACAGACCGCGCTCGTAGCGGGCGGCCATCGCCATGCCCACCGCGTTGGCGACACCCTGGCCCAGCGGGCCGGTCGTCGTCTCCACACCCTTGGTGTGCCCGTACTCGGGGTGACCGGGGGTCTTCGATCCCCAGGTGCGGAAGGACTTCAGATCATCCAGCTCAAGACCGAAACCGGCCAGGTAGAGCTGCGTGTAGAGGGTCAGGGACGAGTGGCCCGCGGACAGCACGAAGCGGTCGCGTCCGACCCAGTCGGGGTCGGCGGGGTCATGCCGCATCACCTTCTGGAAGAGGGTGTAAGCAGCGGGCGCCAGGCTCATCGCCGTACCCGGATGGCCGTTTCCGACCTTCTGTACGGCATCGGCGGCCAGGACTCGGGCGGTGTCGACGGCCCGCTGGTCCAACTCGGTCCACTCGAGGTCTGTGGTGGTCGGCTTGGTGCTCACCCTGGGTCAGGGCTCCTCTCCACATGTCGAATTACCGGTGCTCTGGGCGCGTGCCCACCGGCTGCCGGCGAACGAGTCGCCCACCGGCCGTTGTCGAGCCTACCCCCGTAAGAACGTGCATTTTTTCGAGTCATTCCAGACTGACGGGACTCCTGCGGATCCGCCTCCCGACTGGTCCGAATCGCATTCGGCAAGTGAATACGGAGCCGCTCATCCGACTGCTCAATCGATCTACATTCCGCTCGTCCGGAGCACGCTCAATCGGACAGATGTGCGCACGTAGGAGCGGCGCACCAACACGACCCCACCCCCGCGAATGTCCGGGTCTGGGCAACGTCTACAGTGGCGTGGTACGCGCGGGCCTTTACGGGGAGTTCATCCCGGGGCTTGCTGGGATGTCTCTGTCAGGGGTGTGCGTGACGGCCGTCGAATCCCGTCCAGCCGGTGTGCTCGGGACGAGCAACAGCCGGGGCCAGCGGCCGTTCGGGGCCCGTCTCAAGGCGTTCGTGGCGCTGACCAAGCCCCGGATCATCGAGCTGCTGCTGATCACCACCGTTCCGGTGATGTTCCTGGCGCAGCAGGGTGTGCCCGATCTGAAGCTGGTGCTGCTGACCTGCGTCGGCGGATACCTCTCCGCCGGTGGCGCGAACGCGCTCAACATGTACATCGACCGCGACATCGACGCGCTGATGGACCGCACGTCGCAGCGCCCGCTGGTCACCGGCATGGTCAGCCCCGCCGAGTGCCTGGCCTTCGGCATCACCCTCGCGGTCGTGTCGACGCTGCTGTTCGGCCTGACCGTCAACTGGCTGTCGGCCTGGCTGTCGCTCGGCGCGCTCCTGTTCTACGTGGTCGTCTACACGATGATCCTCAAGCGGCGCACCTCGCAGAACATCGTGTGGGGCGGCATCGCCGGCTGCCTCCCGGTCCTCATCGGCTGGTCGTCCGTCACGAACTCCCTGTCGTGGGCGCCGGTCATCCTCTTCCTCGTCATGTTCTTCTGGACCCCGCCGCACTACTGGCCGCTGTCCATGAAGGTCAGGGAGGACTACGCGCGCGTGGGCGTGCCGATGCTCCCGGTCGTCGCCTCCAACAAGGTGGTCGCGCGGCAGATCGTCATCTACAGCTGGGTCATGGTCGGCGTGTCGCTGCTGCTCACCCCTCTGGGCTACACGGGCTGGTTCTACACCGCGGTCGCCCTGCTGGCCGGCGGGTTCTGGCTCTGGGAGGCGCACGGCCTCCAGAACCGGGCCAAGGCCGAGGTGACGGGCGCCAAGCTCAAGGAGATGCGGCTGTTCCACTGGTCGATCACCTACGTGTCGATCCTGTTCGTGGCGGTCGCGGTGGACCCCTTCCTGCGTTAGGAACGCCTACGGTCCGCCGTACGGGCGGGGTGCGTGGCCAAGGCCACGCACCCCGCCCGTCGCCGTTCGATCTACCCGTCGGTAGCATCTGGCCATGGCAGAAACGAAGCAGGTTGACGAGGGCACCGACGTCAAGCGGGCCGCGAAGGCCGAACGCACCGCGGCCAAGCTCGCCAAGCGGATCACCGCCTTCTCCAAGGAGCACGGCGGCGCCGAGGGCCAGGTGGCGTACCTCGGGGAGCGCGGCGCGAGGATCGTGCTCGTCGGCGAGGACGGCGGCTGGGGCGACCTGGTGGCGCCCTCCTTCACGATCGCCGAGAAGGCCGTGGAGAAGTCCGGGATCACCGTGCACGAGGCGTTCGACGGCGAGTTCGCCGCCAAGGTGAAGACCGGACCGTACGAATGGACGCGCATGGCGGGCATCCAGCTCGGCGGCCCGAGCAACGGCTGACGACGGCCCCCGGCAACGGTTCGCGGCGGCGAGGAAGCGGCCGACCCGGGCCGCGGTCGGGGCGTGCCCGCGGCCGGCGGACGTTCGCACGGGGTGTGTACGACCAACACCTGAGGCCGGTTTCACCCGTTAGGAGCGTAGGGGCCGCGGCGGAAGCGGCCCCGGGACACGGTCCAGTCACGGGGAGCCCGGATGATCGAAACGCCGTCCCTCGTGGACCAGTACTGCCACGGCGTGCTGAGAACGGAGCTGGGCCTCGGCACCTTCGAGGCCCAGCTGGCCCGTACCGAGGGCCCGCCCGCGCCGGGCACCACCCTCTTCGACACCCAGACCGGATTCGCGGTACGCCGCTGGTGCCCCCCGCTGCTCGGCCTGGAACCGCACTGCCCGCCCGCCCGCTATCTCGCCCGGCGTCGTGAACTCGGCGTACCGGAGACCGGCCGCCGACTGCTGCGCGGCAGCGGCATCACGACGTACCTCGTCGACACCGGGCTGCCCGGCGACCTGACCGGCCCGCCGGAGATGGCCTCCGCCGGGGACGCCGACGCGCACGAGATCGTGCGCCTGGAACTCCTCGCCGAACAGGTCGCCGACACCTCCGGCACCGTGGAGACCTTCCTCGCCAACCTCGCCGAGGCGGTGCACGGCGCCGCCGCGCAGGCCGTCGCCTTCACCTCGGTCGCGGGCGTCCGGCACGGACTGGCCCTCGCCCCGGAACCGCCCGGACCGGGCGAGGTGCGCGGCGCGGCCGGCCGCTGGCTGGCCGGACGCCGGGTGGGCGGGGAGCTGACCGACCCGGTGTTGCTGCGCCACGCGCTGTGGATCGCGGTCGCCTCCGGACTGCCCCTGCAACTGCACGCCGGGCTCGGCCCGCCGGGCCCGCGCATCGACCGTACCGACCCGGTGCTGCTCACGGACTTCGTACGGGCGACCGCGGGCATGGGCACGGACCTGGTCCTGCTGCACGGCTACCCGTACCACCGGCACGCCGCCCACCTCGCCGGTGTCTTCCCGCACGTGTACGCCGACTCGGGCGCCGCGCTCGTCCGCACCGGGGCGCGCGCCGCGACCGTCCTGGCGGAGATCCTGGAGCTGGCCCCCTTCGGCAAGATCCTCTTCTCCAGCGGGGCACAGGGGCTGCCGGAGCTGCACGTGGTGGGGGCCCGGCTGTTCCGCGAGGCCCTCGGCCGGGTGCTCGGCGGCTGGGTGACCGAGGGGGCGTGGTCGGCGGCGGACGCGCAGCGGGTGGCGGGGATGGTGGCGGCGGGCAACGCCCGACGGGTCTACGGCCTGGCGAGCTGAGCCACGCGCGCCCGGCTCACCCGGACGGGGATCACGCGTGTGCCCCACCGAAGAGGGCCCACGCGTGTGCGGCCCTGCCGCGTGCGGCTCACGCGTGCGTGGCCCCGCTGCACGAGGTTCACGCGTGCGTGGCCGCGCCGGGTGCGGCCTACGCGGCCGTGGCGACCGACGCCTCGGCCGCGGGGCCCGGCAGACCGGCCTCCGGCGTACCCGGGCGCTCGCGCAGCGACAGCAGCACCCGCAGCACGGCGATCCACATCACGGCCGAACCCAGCATGTGCAGCGCGACCAGCACCTCGGGCAGGTTCGTGAAGTACTGGACGTAGCCGATGACCCCCTGGGCGAGCAGCACCAGGAACAGGTCCCGCGTCCGGTCCAGCGGACCCTTGGGGGCGTCCACCGCCTTCAGCACGAACCACAGGGCGAACGTCAGCGTCACCACGATCCAGGCCAGTACGGCGTGCAGCTTGCTGACCGTCTCCCAGTCCAGCGGCATCCGCGCGACCTCGCTGGAGTCGCCCGCGTGCGGACCCGAACCGGTGACCACCGTGCCCACGGTGATCAGCAGCACCGAGGCGGCGACCAGGAACCACACCAACTGCTGCACCGACTTGCCGACCAGCGGCTTGGGCGCCGCGTCGCCTTCCCGGGTGCGCTGCCACATCACCGTGGCGACCGTGATCAGGGCGGAGGAGAGCAGGAAGTGGGCCGCCACCGTGTACGGGTTGAGGCCGACGAGGACCACCACACCGCCGAGGACCGCGTTGCCCATCACGACCCAGAACTGAGCCCAGCCCAGCCGGGTCAGGCTGCGCCGGCGGGGCTTCTCGGACCGGGCGGCGACGATGGCCCAGCCGACCGCCGCGCACAGTACGTACGTCAGCATGCGGTTGCCGAACTCGATGGCGCCGTGGAAGCCCATCGCGCTGGTGGCGGTGAGCGAGTCAGCGGTGCACTTGGGCCAGGTCGGGCAGCCGAGTCCGGAGCCCGTCAGGCGTACGGCGCCGCCGGTGAGCACGATCACCACCGACATGACGAGCGCGGACAGGGCGGCCCGGCTGGTGGTGCGGGGTTGCGGGGTCCAGCGTGCGGCGACGAAGGCGAGCGGGTTGCGCACGGCCGCTACGGCGTCGGTGGGGGTCAGGTTCGGCACGCGTCCATCGTAGGCGGCCGCTTGTGCACGCTTTCACGAGGGTCGGGAGTCGGCCCGGGGACGGGACCCCGGCGTAGGACGGATGCCCGGGCGGGCCGCTCCCGGCGGAACCGTCCGAGGGCGGGTGCCCGATGCGGGCCGGGTGCCGCGGGTCACTCCCAGCGGAAGAACCGTCCCGCGGCCGCCAGCCCCACGACCCCCCACACGGTCAGGATCCCCAGATCGGCCCAGGGCAGCCCGGCCCCGTGCCGGAGCACCTCGCGCAGGCCGTCCGACAGGGCCGAGATCGGCAGCAGCCCGAGCACCTCCCGCACGCCCGACGGGAACTTCTCCAGCGGGACGACCACCCCGCCGCCGACCAGCAGCAGCAGGAAGACCAGGTTGGCCGCGGCCAGGGTGGCCTCGGCCCTCAGGGTCCCGGCCATCAGCAGGCCCAGCCCCGAGAACGCGGCCGTGCCCAGCACCAGCAGCAGCAGGACGGTGAGCGGGTTGCCGTGCGGCGACCAGCCCAGCGCGAGCGCGATCACCGTCACCAGGAGCACCTGGAGGATCTCGGTGACCAGCACCGAGGCCGTCTTCGCGGTCATCAGGCCCCAGCGCGGCAGCGGTGAGGACGCGAGACGCTTGAGCACCCCGTAGCGCCGCTCGAAGCCGGTCGCGATGGCCTGGCCGGTGAACGCCGTCGACATCACGGCGAGGGCGAGGATGCCGGGCGCGAGGAAGTCGACGGCCTTGCCCGCGCCGGTGTCCACGACGTCCACGGAGCTGAAGAGCACCAGCAGCAGCGTCGGGATGACGACGGTGAGCAGTAGCTGCTCGCCGTTGCGCAGCAGCATCCTCGTCTCCAGCACGGCCTGCGCGGCGATCATGCGGGGAAGACCGGACCCACCCGGCTTCGGGGTGTACGTACCGGGGACGGTCGTCGTCATGACCGCAGCTCCTTGCCCGTGAGCTCGAGGCCGTGCCTTTCCGGGGGACAACCCCCGGACCCCCGGCAGAGGGTGATGCCGAGCGGAATCATGACCGCAGCTCCTTGCCCGTGAGCTCGAGGCCGTGCCTTTCCGGGGGACAACCCCCGGACCCCCGGCAGAGGGTGATACCGAGCGGAATCATGACCGCAGCTCCTTGCCCGTGAGCTCGAGAAAGACGTCTTCGAGGGTATGGCGTTCCACCGAGATCCGGTCCGGCATCACCCCGTGCTGCGCGCACCACGAGGTGACGGTGGCCAGCAGTTGGGGGTCGACCTTGCCGACCACCCGGTAGGAGCCCGGCGTCAGCTCCGCGGCCGTGCAGTCCGCGGGCAGCGCCTTCAGCAGCGACGCCACGTCGAGGCCAGGCCGGCCCGTGAAGCGCAGGGTGTTCTCCGCCCCGCCGCGGCACAGCTCCTCGGGGGAGCCGTGGGCGATGACCTTGCCCGCGTCGATGATCGCGACATCGTCGGCGAGCTGCTCGGCCTCGTCCATGTGGTGGGTGGTGAGGATCACGCAGACGCCGTCGGAGCGCAGGTCCCGGACCAGGTCCCAGGTGGCCCGGCGGGCCTGGGGGTCGAGGCCGGCGGTCGGCTCGTCCAGGAACACCAGCTCTGGTCGCCCGACCACGGCCATCGCCAGCGCGAGCCGCTGCTGCTGGCCGCCGGAGAGCCGGCGGTAGGTCGTCCGGCCGCAGCTGCCGAGCCCGAGGCGTTCGACGAGCGCGTCCACGTCGAGCGGGTGCGCGTGCAGCTTCGCCACGTGCCGGAGCATCTCGTCGGCCCGCGCCCCCGAGTAGACGCCGCCGGACTGGAGCATCACACCGATCCGGGGACGCAGCTCGGCGGCCTGCCGTACGGGGTCGAGGCCCAGGACGCGCACCGTGCCGGAGTCCGGCCTCAGGTAGCCCTCGCAGGTCTCGACGGTGGTCGTCTTGCCGGCGCCGTTGGGGCCGAGCACCGCGGTGACGCCCGCTCCGACCGTGAGGTCGAGGCCGTCCACCGCGGGTTTCGTCCCGTACCGCTTCACCAGGGACCGGACCTGGACGACAGGCTCACTTCGCATGGGACCAGAGTCTAGGTACGCGCCGGACGCCTCAGGCGGGCGGGTCCGCCACCTCCTCCTCGCGGGGCCGGTGCAGGGCCAGCCACCGCTGCGCGTAGGCCACCGCGTCCGCCACCGGGAACAGCCGGGCGTCGGCCGCGCCCACCCGGCCCCTCACGACCGGGCGGTCGCGCTCGAAGTCGTGGCCGAGCTCGTCGAACCGGTCCGAGGTGATCGACACCTCGGTCATTTCCTCCCAGCCGGCCGGACCGGGCCGTCCCACCCGCACCCGCGGGGAGGGGATGCGGTACTCGGCGAGATGGAAGCTCGTGCAGGTGTGATAGCCGGTGCCGAGCAGCAGGACCCGGGCGTCGAGGGCCTCCAGCCGGGCCAGCGGGCTGTGCTCGCCGAGGCGGCAGTCCGGCGCGTGGCCCGCCGTGACGGCGGCCGCGCGCGGGCCGAGCGCCGCGAAGGAGGTGTGCGGGTGCGCGCTGCGGACGGCGCCCGGCCAGGTGCGCACGGTCTCCGGTATCACGCCGACCCCGCGCGAGGGCGTGGTCAGCGGGTTGTACACCGGCATGGAGGCCCGGATCGTCTCCCACCATTCCCGGGGCACCCGGGGAACGCTCCACAGCGCGGGGTCGGAGAGGTCGCCGGACTGGGTGGGGACCACCAGGGTGCCGCCCGGGCCGAGCGCGTCGACCAGGCCCTGGACGACCGCCACGGCACCCCCGCAGACCCAGCCGAGGGAGCTGAGGGAGGAGTGCAGCAGGAGCGTTTCACCAGGGCGGACACCGAGCGCGCGCACCTCGGTGGCGACCGTGTCGCGAGTGACGAGAGGGCCGGTCGGAGGGGGTGTCGGCATGGCCGGTGAGTCTGGCGGACAAGCGGTCCCGGCGCCAGCCGTCTGATCGATCAAAGATCGTTTCCGCAGGTCAGCTTAGGTATGCCTAAGTGATGTAGGGCACCGCCCGGTCGGCGGGGGGCGGCTTGCCTGGCTCCGGCGAATTACGCAACAATGGTGTTGTGAAATACGTCGGCGAGGCTCCCGAGGCCGGGGAGACCCCCACGGGGCCCCCGCAGGAAGAGCACGCGACCGGAGAGCGTTCGACACGCAACCGGGTCGCGCGCTCGATCCTGGACCACGGTCCCTCGACCGTCGCCGAGCTGGCCGGACGGCTCGGGCTCACCCAGGCCGCGGTGCGCCGGCACCTGGACGCGCTGGCCGCCGACGACGTGGTGGAGCCCCGCGAGCAGCGGGTGTACGGGGCGCGCACGCGCGGCCGTCCCGCCAAGGTGTTCGCGCTGACCGACTGCGGCCGCGACGCCTTCGACCAGTCCTACGACAAGCTCGCCGCGGACGCCCTGCGCTGGATCCAGGAGCGGTTCGGCGGGGACGAGGCGGTCGTGGCCTTCGCCCGCGCGCGGTTCGCCGAGCAGGCCGCCGCGTACCGCCAGGCGATCGAGGCCGCGGCCCCCGAGGAGCGCACCGAAGCCCTCGCCAAGGCCTTGAGCAGGGACGGGTACGCTGCTACGGCGCGCAGCGCGCCCCTCCCGCAGACGGGCGAGCAGCTCTGCCAGCACCACTGCCCGGTGGCCCACGTCGCGGAGAAGTTCCCGCAGCTGTGCGAGGTGGAGACCGAGATCTTCTCCCAGCTGCTCGGCACCCACGTCCAGCGGCTGGCGACCATCGCGCACGGCGACGGCGTCTGCACGACGTTCATCCCCAAGATTTCCAAGTCGCAAGTTCACAGTCACAACGCATCTGCAAGCACGGCCGGGAGGAACCCCGCATGACTCTCCCCACGGAGACTGCCCACCCCGAACTCGAGGGCCTGGGCAAGTACGAATACGGCTGGGCCGACTCCGACACGGCCGGCGCCTCTGCCAAGCGCGGCATCAACGAGGACGTCGTCCGCGACATCTCCGCGAAGAAGAGCGAGCCGGAGTGGATGACCAAGCTCCGCCTCAAGGGCCTGCGCCTCTTCGAGAAGAAGCCGATGCCGAACTGGGGATCGGACCTGTCGGGCATCGACTTCGACAACATCAAGTACTTCGTGCGTTCCACCGAGAAGCAGGCGGAGTCCTGGGAGGACCTGCCCGAGGACATCAAGAACACGTACGACAAGCTCGGCATCCCGGAGGCGGAGAAGCAGCGCCTCGTCGCCGGTGTCGCGGCCCAGTACGAGTCCGAGGTCGTCTACCACCAGATCCGCGAGGACCTGGAGGAGCAGGGCGTCATCTTCCTGGACACCGACACCGCTCTCAAGGAGCACCCGGAGCTCTTCAAGGAGTACTTCGGCACCGTCATCCCCGTCGGTGACAACAAGTTCGCCTCCCTGAACACCGCCGTGTGGTCGGGCGGCTCCTTCATCTACGTGCCGCCGGGCGTCCACGTGGAGATCCCGCTCCAGGCCTACTTCCGTATCAACACGGAGAACATGGGCCAGTTCGAGCGGACCCTGATCATCGTCGACGAGGGTGCCTACGTGCACTACGTCGAGGGCTGCACGGCGCCGATCTACAAGTCGGACTCCCTGCACTCCGCGGTCGTCGAGATCATCGTCAAGAAGAACGCCCGCTGCCGCTACACGACCATCCAGAACTGGTCGAACAACGTCTACAACCTGGTCACCAAGCGCGCCGTGGCGTACGAGGGCGCGACCATGGAGTGGATCGACGGCAACATCGGCTCCAAGGTGACGATGAAGTACCCGGCCGTCTACCTGATGGGCGAGCACGCCAAGGGCGAGACCCTGTCCATCGCCTTCGCGGGCGAGGGGCAGCACCAGGACGCCGGTTCCAAGATGGTCCACATGGCGCCGAACACCTCCTCGAACATCGTGTCGAAGTCCGTGGCGCGCGGCGGCGGCCGTACGTCCTACCGCGGTCTCGTCGAGATCGGCGAGGGCGCCCACGGCTCGAAGTCGAACGTGCTGTGCGACGCGCTGCTCGTCGACACCATCTCCCGCTCGGACACGTACCCCTACGTGGACGTGCGCGAGGACGACGTGTCCATGGGCCACGAGGCGACCGTCTCCAAGGTCTCCGAGGACCAGCTCTTCTACCTGATGAGCCGTGGTCTGACCGAGTTCGAGGCGATGGCGATGATCGTGCGCGGCTTCGTCGAGCCGATCGCCAAGGAACTGCCCATGGAGTACGCCCTCGAACTCAACCGGCTGATCGAGCTCCAGATGGAGGGCGCGGTCGGCTGACGCCGAACCCCGTCCCCGTCAAGCCACTCACGTAAGAAAGCGAGCAGACCGACAGCCATGGCTGAGGCTCAGAACATCCCCGTGGGCTCGACCACCGCGGGCCAGATCGCGGTGGCCGCCGAGTCGACCGTCGCCACGCGCATGAGCGCGCCCCCGTCCTTCGACGTGGCGGACTTCCCCGTCCCCCACGGCCGCGAGGAGGAGTGGCGGTTCACCCCGCTGGAGCGCCTGCGCGGGCTGCACGACGGCACCGCGGTCGCCACCGGCGACGGCGTGAAGGTGGACGTGCAGGCTCCCGAGGGCGTCGTCGTCGAGACCGTCGGCCGTGACGACGCCCGGCTCGGCCGGGCGGGCACCCCGGTGGACCGGGTCGCCGCGCAGGCCTGGTCGGCGTTCGAGAAGGCCGGGGTCGTCACCGTCCCCAAGGAGACCGTGCTCACCGAGCCGATCCGCATCGCCGTGCACGGCGAGGGCGGTGTCGCCTACGGCCACCAGGTCGTCGAGCTCGGCGCCTTCGCCGAGGCCGTCGTCGTCATCGACCACACCGGTGACGCCGTGCTCGCCGCCAACGTGGACTTCGTCCTGGGCGACGGCGCCAAGCTGACCGTCGTCTCCGTCCAGGACTGGGACGACAAGGCGGTGCACGTCGGCCAGCACAACGCGCTGATCGGCCGCGACGCCACCTTCAAGTCGTTCGTGGTCACCTTCGGCGGCGACGTCGTACGCCTGCACCCGCGGGTCGCCTACGCGGGCACCGGCGGCGAGGCCGAGCTGTTCGGCCTGTACTTCACGGACGCCGGTCAGCACCAGGAGCACCGCCTGCTGGTCGACCACAACACCCCGCACTGCAAGTCCAACGTGATGTACAAGGGCGCGCTGCAGGGCGAGGGCGCGCACGCGGTGTGGATCGGCGACGTCCTCATCGAGGCCAAGGCCGAGGGCACGGACACCTACGAGATGAACCGCAACCTGGTTCTGACCGACGGCGCCCGCGTCGACTCCGTGCCGAACCTGGAGATCGAGACCGGCGAGATCGTCGGCGCCGGCCACGCCTCCGCGACCGGCCGCTTCGACGACGAGCAGCTCTTCTACCTGATGGCCCGGGGCATCCCCGCCGACGAGGCCCGCCGCCTGGTCGTCCGTGGCTTCTTCGCCGGACTGGTCCAGCAGATCGGCGTCGACGACATCGAAGAGCGCCTCCTCGTGAAGATCGACGAGGAGCTGGAGGCGTCGCTCTGATGACGTCGTTCCTGCGCGCCTGTGGGCTGAGCGAGCTGGAGGAGGACACCCCGAAGCGGGTGGAACTCGACGGCACGCCGGTCTCGGTCGTGAAGACCGAGGGGGAGGTGTTCGCCATTCACGACATCTGCTCGCACGCGAACGTCTCGCTCTCCGAGGGCGAGGTGGAGGACTGCCAGATCGAGTGCTGGCTGCACGGCTCCGCCTTCGACCTGCGCACCGGCAAGCCGTCCGGCCTTCCCGCGACGCGCCCCGTTCCCGTATACCCCGTAAAGATCGAAGGGGACGACGTACTCGTCTCCCTCACCCAGGAGTCCTGAGGCACCCATGGCAACGCTTGAAATCCGAGACCTGCACGTCACCGTCGAGGCCGACAACGCCACGAAGGAGATCCTCAAGGGCGTCGACCTCACCGTGAAGCAGGGCGAGACGCACGCCATCATGGGCCCCAACGGCTCCGGCAAGTCGACCCTCGCCTACTCCCTCGCGGGTCACCCGAAGTACACGGTCACCGGGGGCACCGTCACCCTCGACGGCGAGGACGTCCTGGAGATGTCCGTCGACGAGCGCGCCCGCGCGGGCCTGTTCCTGGCCATGCAGTACCCGGTCGAGATCCCCGGCGTCTCGGTCTCCAACTTCCTGCGCACCTCCGCCACCGCCGTCCGCGGCGAGGCCCCCAAGCTGCGTACCTGGGTGAAGGAGGTCAAGGAGACCATGGAGCGCCTCTCCATGGACCCCTCCTTCGCCGAGCGCAACGTCAACGAGGGCTTCTCCGGCGGTGAGAAGAAGCGCCACGAGATCCTCCAGCTCGAGCTGCTCAAGCCGAAGATGGCGATCCTCGACGAGACCGATTCCGGTCTGGACGTCGACGCCCTGCGCATCGTCTCCGAGGGCGTCAACCGGGTCCGCGAGACCGGCGAGGTCGGCACCCTGCTGATCACGCACTACACGCGCATCCTGCGCTACATCAAGCCCGACTTCGTCCACGTCTTCTCCGGCGGCCGAATCGTCGAGTCCGGCGGCGCCGAGCTCGCCGACAAGCTGGAGAACGAGGGCTACGAGGCTTACACGAAGGGTGGCGTATCCGCGTGACGCAGTTGCCGGGCCTCCTCGACACCGAGGCGATCCGCAAGGACTTCCCCATCCTGGACCGTCAGGTCCACGACGGTAAGAAGATCGTGTACCTGGACAACGCGGCGACCTCGCAGAAGCCGCGCCAGGTGCTGGACGCCCTGAGCGAGTACTACGAGCGCTACAACGCCAACGTCCACCGCGGTGTGCATGTGCTCGCCGAGGAGGCCACGGCGCTGTACGAGGGCGCACGTGACAAGGTGGCGGAGTTCATCAACGCGCCGAGCCGCGACGAGGTGATCTTCACCAAGAACGCCTCCGAGTCCCTCAACCTCGTGGCGAACATGCTGGGCTGGGCCGACGAGCCCTACCGCGTGGACCACGAGACCGAGATCGTCATCACCGAGATGGAGCACCACTCCAACATCGTTCCGTGGCAGCTGCTGGCGCAGCGCACCGGCGCGAAGCTGAAGTGGTTCGGCCTGACCGACGACGGCCGGCTCGACCTGTCCAACATCGACGAGATCATCACCGAGAAGACGAAGATCGTCTCCTTCGTGCTGGTGTCGAACATCCTGGGCACGGTCAACCCGGTCGAGGCGATAGTGCGCCGCGCGCAGGAGGTCGGCGCGCTGGTCTGCATCGACGCCTCGCAGGCGGCACCGCACATGCCGCTGGACGTACAGGCCCTCCAGGCCGACTTCGTGGCCTTCACCGGCCACAAGATGTGCGCTCCGACGGGTATCGGGGTGCTGTGGGGACGCCAGGAGCTCCTGGAGGACCTGCCCCCCTTCCTCGGCGGCGGCGAGATGATCGAGACGGTGTCGATGCACTCGTCGACGTACGCCCCGGCGCCCCACAAGTTCGAGGCGGGCACCCCGCCGATCGCCCAGGCGGTCGGTCTGGGCGCGGCGGTCGACTACCTGTCGGCGATCGGCATGGACAAGATCCTCGCCCACGAGCACGCGCTCACCGAGTACGCGGTGCGCCGGCTGTCCGAGGTGCCCGACCTGAAGATCATCGGCCCGACGACGGCCGAGGACCGCGGCGCGGCGATCTCGTTCACGCTCGGCGACATCCACCCGCACGACGTGGGCCAGGTCCTCGACGAGCAGGGCATCGCGGTCCGGGTCGGCCACCACTGCGCCCGCCCGGTCTGCCTGCGCTACGGAATTCCCGCGACCACGCGAGCGTCGTTCTATCTGTACTCCACGCCGGCCGAGATCGACGCTCTGGTCGACGGTCTGGAGCACGTACGGAACTTCTTCGGCTGAGGGGCGTGCTGACAACGTGAAGCTGGATTCGATGTACCAGGAAGTCATCCTGGACCACTACAAGCACCCGCACGGGCGTGGTCTGAGGGATGGCGACGCCGAGGTGCACCACGTGAACCCGACGTGCGGTGACGAGATCACCCTGCGGGTGAAGTACGACGGCACGACGATCAGCGACGTCTCGTACGAGGGGCAGGGCTGCTCGATCAGCCAGGCCTCGGCGTCCGTGCTGAACGACCTCCTCGTCGGCAAGGAGCTGGCCGAGGCGCAGCGGATCCAGGAGACGTTCCTGGAGCTGATGCAGTCCAAGGGCCGCATCGAGCCCGACGACGTGATGGAGGAGGTGCTGGAGGACGCGGTCGCGTTCGCCGGTGTCTCCAAGTACCCGGCCCGGGTCAAGTGCGCCCTCCTGAGCTGGATGGCGTGGAAGGACGCGACGGCCCAGGTGCTGGGCGGGGCCGACGCCGAAAGGAAGACGGCATGAGCGAGACCGTTGAGATGAAGCCCGCCTCGGAAGAGGAAGTCCGTGAGGCGCTGTACGACGTCGTCGACCCCGAGCTGGGCATCGACGTCGTCAACCTGGGCCTGATCTACGGCATCCACATCGACGACGCGAACATCGCGACGATCGACATGACGCTGACCTCGGCGGCCTGCCCGCTGACGGACGTGATCGAGGACCAGGCCAAGTCCGCCACGGACGGCCTGGTGAGCGAGCTGCGCATCAACTGGGTGTGGATGCCGCCGTGGGGCCCCGACAAGATCACCGACGACGGTCGCGAGCAGCTCAGGGCGCTGGGCTTCAACGTCTGAGCCCGCGCCGGCCGAACCACGGCTGACCCGCGCTCGACCTGCGGTGGACCCGCACAGTGGCCCCCGGCCTTCCGGCCGGGGGCCACTGGCGTCTCCGCTGTCGTTGCCGCTGTCAGCTCAGGCCGGCCACCAGCCGGAACGTCGCGTCGGCCCGGTAGAGGTCGCTGTTCTGGTACGGGTCCAGCCGGAGCTGGAAGTTCTTGTGACGCAGGAACCGGCCCGGGTAGTTGACCGCCTCCAGCATCACCGCGCCGGACGCCACGGACGACGCGCGCGGACAGAAGGTGGCGTCCTTGCGGAACAGGGACGAGCCGTCGTCGTGCTCGGCGCGCAGTACGAAGTCGCGGTGGCGCAGATAGCCGCCGTCGGCCGTGGCGAAGGAGTAACAGGACGCGTCGGCGAGGCCGTCGACCCGCCTGAAGGCGGCGCCCTGGCGGGCCGAGGGCGAGCCGACCGGATCGAGCTTCACCAGGCCGCCGCTCACCTGCCAGTAGCGGTCGGGGTAGTTGACCGAACGGACGGCCGTCCAGACCGTCGACGGCGCGGGCGTGGCGTGCGAACCACTGCCGGACGACGCGGACCCGGTCGGCTTCGCGGAGGCCGCGGGGCTCGTACCGTCGGCCGCCGGGCCGGTGGGCGCGGGTGTCGCGGACGTGGACCCGGCCGACGTCGACGGGGTGCCCGCCCGGCCGGGCGTCCCGGTGCCGGACGCGGACGGCGTGGCGAAGGAGATCAGGCCCGGCACCGTCGCCGCGCTTCCCGGCAGGGCGCTCTTCGTCATGGGTGACGCGTCGTCGGCTTCCTTGTGGGTCACGGTGATCGCGACGACACAGCCCACGATGGTGGATATCGCGAGAGCGCCGGCCAGCCACAGGCGGCGCGTTCCCGGAGCCCGGCCGGTTTCCGGGGCCCAGCCGCTCTCCCAGGGGCGCTGGGAGGGCGGGGACTTGTCTTCTGGCATGCGCGGTTCCTCCGCCGACGCCCGGGGCGACGGCTGTGGCCGTGGTGATGGTGGGGGGTTGGAGCGGTGAAAGAGTAGTGGAGGTACGGGAGTTGGGACACCTGTTTCAGCGAGCGGTTTCCCTGGGTTACACCGGTGGTGGGTCACCGGGCGGGTCGGATCCGGTGACGGCCGGGCCGCCACCGGATCCCCGCGGTCAGGGGGTGATCCGCACGACCTGCGGGTCGTGGTCGCTGGTCTGGTCCGGGAACTCGCTGTTGATGTGCACGATGTCGTAGTCGTACGACGTGATCGACGAGCTGACCAGGGTGTGGTCCAGCGCCTGGGAGTTGCCGTCGTAGACGTAGGTGTACCGCTGCGCGGTCGGCAGGGTGTCCACCAGGTCGGTCAGCACCCCGCCCTCCAGGTTGGAGACGGCGGTGGAGAACTGGTAGTCGTTCAGGTCACCGAGCACGACCACGTTCGCGTCCGACTGGGCGGCGAGGATCGAGTCCACGAAGGAGTTCACCACCGAGCCCTGGCTGCCCCGCTGGGTCTCGGAGGACCGGGCCGGCGCCTGGTACTGGCTGTGCAGCGAGTAGTCGCCGCCCTTCGACACGAAGTGGTTGGCGATCACGAAGTACTTCTCGCCGCCGAAGGTGAACTCCGCCGCCAGCGGCTTGCGGCTGTCCGTCCAGGCGGAGTTGCTGGGGGCGATCCGGCCCGGGTTGTACGTCAGCTGGGCCACCCCGCTGCTCGTCGTCACCGAGTTCACGGTGGTCGCCGTGGCACTGCCGCGCGAAGTGAAGCCCACCCGGGCGGAGTTGTACAGGAACACCTGGCGGATGTTGCCGCCGGTCTCCCCGCCGTCCGCGTCGTTCGTCGGGTTGATCTGGGTGTACGAGTAGGTCGGGCCGCCCGCCGTCCTGATCGCCGAGATCAGCGTGGACAGGGTCGTGGCGGCGGAGACGGTGCCGTCGTCCGTGGCGCCGTTGTTGTCCTGGACCTCCTCCAGGGCCACGATGTCGGGCGACTTGAGGTTGTTCACGATGCCCGAGGCGAGCGCTGTGAACTTCGAGGCGGCGTCGGTCGGGTCGAGGTTCTCCACGTTGTACGTCGCCACCGACAACTGGCCCGTCGACCGGTCCGTCGTCGTCTCCTTGGCGACACCGCCCGAGGTGAGGGTGCCCAGCGAGGTGGCCTGGAGGGTGTAGCCGCCGTACGCGATGTAGTCGAGGACGCCGGTGGCACCGGACAGCGTGTCACCCACGGTCGCCGTCGGGAACGTCGACGACAGCAGGGTGCCGATCTGCACCCGGCCGGAGTTCTGGCTGCTGTAGGAGGAGTACAGGGAGCCGCCGCGGGCCGAGGTCACCTGCGAGGGCTTCACGTCGACCCACAGCTCGCTGTACTCGTCGGTCCGGCCGACCACCGGCGCGGAGCCGACGGAGACCCGCATGCCCTCCAGGGACTCGTAGTAGTCGAGGGCGTACGTCGTCGGAGCCAGCGTGAAGGAGTTGATCGAGCCACCGTTGTTGGTGCGCGTGTAGGTCGCCGGGACCGTCGAGTCGCTGATCGTGACGGCCGAAGGGAGGGTGTTCCCCGTCGAGTCGGTGGTCCAGGAGGCGCTGCCCAGCTCGGTGAGCGACTGGCTGCCGGAGGAGGAGTCCGGGTAGTACTCGGAGACCTTGCCGGTGACCGTGACGCTGTTGCCGACCGCGGTGCCCGGAGTGGTGGACCCCGTGTAGACGAAGATCGCGTCACTGGTCGCCGCGTTGCCGTCACCGCTCGCGCTCTGGATCCAGAAGCCGCGCGAGGAGCCGGTGGAGCGGATCGCGGTGACGATGCCGGTCGTGGTGACCGTCGAGCCGTTGTAGGGGGATATCCGGGTCGAGCCCTGGATCGCGGAGATGGGGTACGCGGCCGCGTGCGCGCTCGCCGGGAGGGCGACGAGCGCCGCCGAACCGAGCAGACCGGCGGCCAGGGCACGGGTGCCGAGAGCGAGTGTTCTGTTCATGCGCGTCCTTACAACTGTCAGTGGGGTGAACGGAGTTGGTGCGACGTACATGAGCGACTGGTCGTGCAGAGTTCTAGGGGCCCAGCGTTACGCCCCCATGTACGGGACGTGTTCTACGCGTGTCGTCTACGCGCGTCATCCGTACGTTGTGGGACACCTGTGGAGGGGCTGTCACGCGCGCTTGCGCAGGGGGGACGAGGGCGGCCGCGGATCACCGGCGCGGCGATCCGGGTGAGGGGCGGAAAGGGCCTGGCGGGACCGGGTCACCGGCGGACGGCGGCCCCGCCCGGGGCGTCCTCGCCCGCCACCTGAGACGGCCCGCGGCTGGTTGGCCTCCCGGCCCCCCGGCCGGTTAGGTTTCCCTCATGACCGAAACGACTGCTCCTCGTACCACCGGCGCCGTGGCCGCCGGGCTCGCCACCGTCGCCGCCGACGGCACCGTTCTCGACACCTGGTTCCCCGCGCCCGAGCTGTCCGCCGCACCGGGCCCCGCCGGCACCGAGCGCCTCGACGACGAACGCACCCGGGAACTGCTCGGTGAGCACGGTGTCGCCGCCCTCGGCAAGGACGAGGTGCGCGGTGTGGAGATCGTCGCGGTCCGTACGGTCATCTCCTCGCTCGACGACAAGCCGCTCGACACGCACGACGTCTACCTGCGTCTGCACCTGCTCTCGCACCGGCTGGTCAAGCCGAACGAGCAGAACCTGGACGGCATCTTCGGCTTCCTCGCCAACGTCGCCTGGACCTCGCTCGGCCCGGTCGCCGTGGACACCCTGGAGACCGTGCGTCTGGCCGCCCGCGCGCGCGGCCTGCACCTCGGCGTCTTCGGCGTGGACAAGTTCCCGCGCATGACCGACTACGTGGCCCCGGCCGGCGTCCGGATCGCCGACGCCGACCGCGTCCGCCTCGGCGCCCACCTCGCGGCCGGCACCACCGTGATGCACGAGGGCTTCGTCAACTTCAACGCCGGCACCCTGGGCACCTCCATGGTCGAGGGCCGGATCTCGCAGGGCGTCGTGGTCGGCGACGGCTCGGACATCGGCGGCGGCGCCTCCACCATGGGCACCCTCTCCGGCGGCGGCAAGCAGCGCGTCGCCATCGGCGAGCGCTCCCTGGTCGGCGCCGAGGCCGGTGTCGGCATCGCCCTCGGCGACGACTGCGTGGTCGAGGCGGGTCTGTACCTGACCGCCGGCACCCGCGTCACGCTGCCCGACGGCTCGATCGTCAAGGCCCGCGAGCTGTCCGGCGCCTCCAACATCCTCTTCCGCCGCAACTCGGTCACCGGCACGGTCGAGGGCCGCCCGAACAACGCGGAATGGGGCGGCCTGAACGACGTCCTGCACAGCCACAACTGATCACCGCACCCGCGCGAGCGCCCTTCCACGGCCCCAGGGGCCCGGGAGGGCGCTCGCGCGTCGGGTGTGGATGTCGGGCGGGCCGGGGTCCTCACCGTGTGCCGGGCGTCGCTGTCACCACTCGTCGTGGTCGTCGATCACCCGGAAGCTGCCCGCGGCGCCGTCGTCACCGAACATGCCCCCGAGGTCGGTACGGGTCACGGTGCCATAGGTCTCGCCGTGCGGACCCACGGTGGCGACCGGAGCGCCGGCACAGCTGAAGCCACGGAAGACCTCGACGGTCTGCCGGCTGTCATTGAAGATGCTGAAGCTGCTGGAGCCGGCCGCGGTGATGCAGCCGTCGGCGGAGGCGGAGTACGTGCGCTCGTTGAAGTAGATCCTTCCGTCTTCCCTGCGATCGCGGTCTCGTCCGCCCTCGTCGTGGCCCTCGTTCCTCTCCCCGCTCGCGCTCCTGTCGCCCAAGGGAGCGGCGACGGCCGCGACAGCCGCGACCGGAGCGGCTCGTTGCACAGGCCGGGCCACTCGGTGGACGGGCTGGGGCGCCGGGACGGATCCGGCGGTCGGGGCGTAGGTGATGCCGGCGGTCACCAGGGCGGTCGCGCTCAATCCGGTGCCGACCACAGCAAAAATATGCGGAGGCATGTCACTTCTCTCTGTCGGACTACGCAGGCCGGACAACCGGCCTGCGAGGAACGTACCGACAGCTCTCATGACCGGCATTTCGGATGTATCCGGATGGGGTGCCGTTCAGGAGTCGGGGCGACGTCTGGGCGTCCGAGGAGCGGGAAGGCGCTTTCGTCACTCCGGCAGGCCTGCCGCGAACTCCGCCAGCGTCGCGAAGTCGTCCGTCCGCAGCCCGATCCGCGGGTCGACGTGGTGCAGCAGCGCGGGGCCGGGATGGTGGGCGGTCACATAGGCGACGTCGGCCTGGCTCTGCTCGTCGTCCACCCAGGCGAAGGGGCGGCCTTCGGCGTACGCCACGATCGCCTCGGTCTTCCAGTGCACCCCGTCGGGCCGATACGCGAACAACTGGGTGCCGAAGTCGACGTACGGCAGTTCGGGCAGTCCGACGACCGGGGCGATCCAGCGGTTCGCCGCGTCCATCCAGGTCGTGGCCCAGCACAGCTCGAACGGCAGGGCGAGCAGCGCCGCGCCGTGCTCCGGGTTCAGCCAGACCCGCAGCGGCCGGCCCGGTCGCACGGTGGCCCGGATCGTCGTGTAACCGGCGGGCCGTCGCTCCGCTTGCGCGGCGTACGGGTTGAGCGGGCCGTCGACGTCGAGGAAGAGCAGAGGGCGGCTCATCCGGTCACCGTACGGCAGCGGGAGTGCGGGGCGCGCGGACGTTCTCTCCGGGGCCGGCCCCGGACTCGTACCCCCGTGTCCGTGGTCCCCGTGTCCGTGGTCCCCGTGTCCGTGGTCAGTCGGCCACGAGGCGTCCGTGCTCCGCGAGCAGTCCGTCGATCTCCTCGCGGCTCGCGGGCCGCAGCGGGGCGCGTACCGGGCCGGCCGGCAGGCCGAGGGCGCCCAGGAGTCCCTTGGCGGTGACGGCGCCCGGCAGGCCCGAGGCCATCATCGACTCGACGAGGGGGACGGCCCGCCGCTGGAGCCGGGCCGCCCCGTCCGTGTCGCCCGCGTCGAACGCGTCCAGTACCGAACGCAGTTGGCGGGGGACGACGTTCGCGACCGTGCTGACGTATCCGGCGGCGCCCACCGCGTACAGGGCGAGGTTGTGCTCGTCGCAGCCCGCGTAGTACGCCAGGTCCGTGCGGGACAGCACCTTCTGGGTGCCGAGGAAGTTGTAGGAGCAGTCCTTGACCGCGACGATCCTCGGGTGCTCGGCGAGGCGGATCATCGTGTCGGGCTCGATACGGGTGCCGGTGCGGCCGGGGATGTCGTACAGCACGACCGGCAGGCCGCAGGCGTCCGCCACCTCCCTGAAGTGCTCCTCGACCGCGTCCTGCGGGGGCCTGCTGTAGTACGGGGTGACCACCAGAGCCGCGTCCGCGCCGGCCCGCTCCGCCGCCCGGGCCAGTTCCACGGTGTGCCGGGTGTCGGAGGTGCCCACACCGGCGAGCAGTGGCACCCGGTCGCCCACCGCCGCCCGGACGGCACTGATCAGCGCCGACTTCTCGGCGTCCGTCGTGGTCGGCGACTCGCCCGTGGTACCGGACAGGACGAGCCCGTCGCAGCCCTCCGCCACCAGCCGCGCGGCCAGTCGCTGCGCACCGTCGAGGTCGAGCGCGCCCGCCTCGGTGAACGGCGTGATCATGGCGCAGAGGGCGCGGCCGAAGGGCGGGGCGGAGGAACCGGTGTGCGTCATGGGACCAGTCTCGGCAGGACGATCGTGTAGATCCACTTAATTCTTCTGCGAGGTATTGGTAAGGATCGCTGAGATGTCGGAGGGCCGGGGCGGCGCCGACCTCCTCGGGCCCGCCACCGCGCCGTTCCGCCCGGTGCCCGGCGGCAGGCACGGCCGACTCGGTGGGGCGAGGCACTGTGTCCCCTTCGGGCCTTCATGGGTCACTATGGCCATGACGGTCACCGAACCCTGTCATGGGAGGCGTCATGAAACTCGGCAAGGCACTCGCCACCGGTGTCGCGCAGGAGCGGCCGCAGACCCGTCCGGACGAACTCGAACTCCCCCGTGAGGCGGTGGACGTGGAGACCACCGCCTCCGCCGCACCCGTGCTCGGTCCCGTCCCCGCGCCCGCGCCCGAAGAGGTGTCGGCCGCCCGATGAGGCTGCGGCTTCCGGCGGAACGTCCGACGGAGGCGCCGACCGGATTCAAGATCGCCCACCCGGTGCTGTCCCAGGACGGCACCCGGGCCGGGTTCACCGGTGTGTCGCTCGGCGGCGCGCTGCCGTACGCGGTCGTGGCCGACGCGTCCTGCGTCTACGGACTGCGGCACCGGGCGCCGCACCGCCGCTGCGACTGCGGCTTCCACTGCATGCACGACCGTACGACGGCGGAGGCGCTGCTGTGCACGGCCGAGCACCGGGCGGCCGTCCTGCTGGAGGTCTCCGTGCTGGGCGCCTACATCCGCTTCGAACGCGGCTTCCGCTACGCCCGCCAGCGGGTGCGCGCGGCGACGGTCGGGCCGTGCGGCTGCGGCACGGCCGCGGCCGCGCTCGCCGACGCCGGGTGGGGCAGACCCGGCTGGTCCGCCCTGGCGCCCGCCTGCGCGGCCTGTGCGCGCGGCCGTACGTCCCTCTCGCTCGCGGCGTTCGCCCGGCTGGCGGGGGACGGACTGCGGGTCGCGGCGGGCGGCGGCCCCTGGGTCGGCGCGGGCACCGGCGGCCCGGCCTCCGCGGCGGGCGACGGCGGCCCCGCCGGCACCGGTGTGCGCGACGGCGCCGGACCGGCCCTGCGCGCCGACCTCGGTGTGCCCGAACTCGTCGCCGAGGCGGCCCTGTTGCAGGCCCGGCTGGACTGGTTCCAGACCCAGTTGGCCCGGCTGGGCGAGCCGGGGTCCGGCGGGGCGGCGGGGGGATGAGGGGCGGTTCGGGGCGGCCGGTCGATGGGTGCGGACGCCGGGGCGGCTCGGTGGGCGGGTGGTCGGGACGCCCGGACGTTCGCCGGATCCTGTGCCGAGCCGTCCTGTCGGTCCTGGGTACCCGGGCCGGGGCGGTCCGGGCGGGAGCCGGGCAGGGCCGACGACCTTGGGCGAGGGCAGGGAGAAGAGGTGCCTCGATGACGAAGCGCAGGACGAGGCGCAGGACGACACGGAGCCCGGCCGGGGCCGGAGGCGCGGCCGAAGCCCGAGTCGGAGCCAGGGCCGACGGGGCCGCCGCGCCGCGCCGTCGGGCACGGCGGGCCGGGGGCCGGCTCGGGGGCTTCCTGCGGGAGGCGGTGGCGAAGGGGGACGTCAGGGGCCGGGCCGGGGTACGTGCCGCTGACCTCCGGGACCGGGCTGGTGCGCTGACCGTCCAGTTGCGCGGCGGTGCCGTCGAGGCCGGGCACGGGGTGCGCGGCGCGGTGGTGGGCGCCGGGCGCGGAGCGCGGGACGCGACCGCGCGCGCGGGGCACAGTTTCCAGGACACGGGGGTACGGGCGGGCCGCTCGGCGGAGCATGTGCTCCCGGGCCCGTGGGGCAACGCGGCGCGGGCCGGGCTGCGGCACCCCCTGCCGGTGCTGATCGCGGGCGCGGCGGGGGCCGCGACCGTCACGGCCGCGGTGTCGCGGCGACTGCGGGAACGACGTCCACGGCAGCGGGACCCATGGCGTCGATGCCCACGGCAGCGGCACTCGCCGGGCGGGTGACGGCGCGAGCGGGACCGCGGCAGCGGAGCCGGCGGCGGCGATGCCGACGGCGGTGACGGCGGCGCAGAGCACCGCACCGATGACTCCGGTGGGCCGGGCGGACGACCCCACCGAACAATCCACCCTCCTGGACAGAAAAACTGTTCGGTGAGAGGGTGGGGGCATGCTGGACGTCACCGTGATCGAGGACTCCGAGGCCGCAGCCGTCTCCCTGGATCCCATCCGGGCCAGGCTGCTCGCCGAACTGGCCGCGGGCCCCGCCTCGGCCACCATGCTGGCCGGTCAGGTCGGGCTGCCCAGGCAGAAGGTGAACTACCACCTCAAGGCCCTGGAGCGGCACGGCCTGGTGGAGCTGGCCGGCGAACGCCGCAAGGGCAACGTCACCGAGCGGCTGATGCGCGCGACGGCGGCGTCGTACGTGATCTCACCGCTCGCGCTCGCCGCCGTGCAGCCGGATCCGGACCGCTTCCGCGACGAGTTCTCCGCGCGCTGGCTGCTGGCCCTCGGCGCCCGGCTGGTCCGCGATGTCGGCTCGCTGATCACCGGTGCCGCGCGGGCGCGCAAACGGCTGGCGACCTACGCGCTGGACGGCGAGGTGCGCTTCGCCTCCGCCGCCGATCGGGCAGCGTTCGTCGAGGAGCTCACGGCGGGGATCAGCGCCCTGATCCGCAAGTACGACGCTCCGGAGGCCGAGGGCGGCCGTGATCACCGGATCGTCGTGGCTCTCCACCCCACGCCCAAGGACCGGCAGTCCGCCGCCGGGGCCGACGCCCGGCCGTCCGCCGCCCCACCGGAACTCGACCAGTAGGAGCCAGGAGCCAGTCATGTCCAAGGAATTCGAGATCGTCCGCGAGTTCGAGGTCGACGCCACGCCGGATGAGGTGTGGGAAGCCGTCACGCGCGACACCGGCGGCTGGCTGTGGCCGATGGAGTACGACGGCGAGAGCGGCACCGGTCCCTTCGGGTCCACGCTCACGAACTGGGATCCGCCGCACCGCCTCACCTCGCGCACCGAGGACGTCCGCTTCCCGACCCAGAGCCTGAACCAGCTCGACCACACCATCGAACCGCGCGACGGCGGACGCCGGGCCTGGGTGCGGTACGTGCACAGCGGGATCTTCACCGACGACTGGGACAACCAGTACGACGGCGCGAGCCGGCACACCGACTTCTATCTGCACACCCTGCGCGAGTACCTGACGCACTTCGCGGGCCGCCCGGTCGCCTTCGCGACGCTCCACGGGCCCGGCGCGTCCACGGCCGCCGACGCGTTCGTCGCCGTGGGCCGGGCCCTCGGCCTCGCCGACGACACGGCGCAGGGCGCGCGGGTGACGGTCCACGGACCGGCCGGGCGGGAGCTGGAGGCCGTGGTCGACTACCGCAACCCGTACTTCCTGGGACTGCGCACCGACGACGCCCTGCTCCGCTTCTTCGGGCGCAACCACTGGGGCGCGCCGGTCGGCATCTCCGTCCACGACTTCGCGCCGGACGCCGACGCCAAGGCGGACGGGAGCGCCTGGCAGGACTGGCTCGACGGCGTGTTCGGCCAGTCCTGAGCGACAGCCTCGCGGACCGCGGCCGGACCCGCCCGGGTTCCGGTCGCGCTCGCGGTCGTACGGGCCCCGGTCGCGGCCCCGCGTATGACGCGGTGAACAGATGTCCGCGTACTATCTACGCGCGTCAATACCCAGCCCGTCCAAGCCGGTTGCCGGGAATTCGGCCAAGTGTGGCCACCGGTGGGCAGATGAACCGGGCGGCATGGGTGGAAATCCGTCTAGGCTGAGTGGTCGAACCGTGACGCGTACGGCCTTCACCGTGCTGCGTACGGCCGCCAAGGCGTCCTAGGAGAACCAGCCGATGTCAGCAAGCCCCAGCTCCTCCCTGCCGCCGGTGCGGCTGCACCCCGAAGCGGAGCTGGCGCGGGACGCCCTGTCCACGCCGTTGCTCTCGCGGGCCGCGCGGCTCGCCCGCTGGGCCGGACCCGGGACCCGGGTCGAGGCCGGGGGCGTACTCGTCGAGGAGCAGTTGCCCGCCGCCGCCGAGGTCCTCGGCCTGACCGGTGACGACGCGGCCGCCCTGGCGAGCGAGGCCTGGCGGATCGCCGTGGACGCCGGACTCGTCGAGGTCGTGGACGAGGAGGCCGGCACCGTGGCCGCGGGCGAGGAGCTGGGCCTGCTGTTCGGCGGCTCGCCGCGCGACGTGCTCGACGTGTGGCTGGCCGCGCTGGAGGCGGTGCTGGCCGACGCGAGCGTCCCCGACCTCGACGAACTGATCGAGGCGATGGACGAGGGCGGCGAGGTCGACCTCTCCCGGCTGGACTGGGACGCCGAGGCGGAGGCCGAGTTCCTCGACGGCGTGCTCGGCAACCTCTACCTGCTCACGGTGAGCGAGGACGGGCCCGGCGACGGCCCCGTACCGCTTCCCGCGCTCGCCGCGTCGATGATCGTGCCCGACGGCTCGCGCGAGCCCACCAACGACATGCTGGAACAGGTGTCCGACGCCATGATGCGGCTGGACGAGCAGTTCCGGCTGCTGGAGCCGGTGGGGCTGGTGGAGTACCGGCCGGTCGACGAGGCGCTGATGACGGACGCCGACGACACCGCCGCACAGCCCTCGGCCTCGGTCGACGACACCGACGTCGCCCGCTACGGCATGGTCCGCCTCACCCCCCTCGGCTGCTACGGACTGCGCGCGCGGCTGCTGGACGCCGGCTTCGCGGCGCCGGCCGTGGGGGAGCTCTCCGACAAGGGCGCGGACGCGCTGCTCGACGGCACGGCCGCCTTCCCCCCGGCGGCCGCGCACGCCGAGACCCGCTCCTGGCTCGCGCACCGCGAACCGCTCGCCGCGGCCCATGAGTTGCTCGCGGCGGCGCGCGGCGCCGACGAGGGCGCGCCCCTGCGGCGGCTGCGCTGCCAGCAGGCGCTGTCGCTGGTCGGCCCGGAGGCCGAACCGGCGCTGCGCGACGTCCTGGACGACGCCGAACTCGGTGGCCTCGCCCGGGTGTGGCTGAGCGAGCACGGGGCCGCCGACGTGCCCGTGCCGTCCCAGGCCATGGTCTTCTGGCTCACCATCGACACGGTCGCCGCGCAGCTGGCGGCCGAGGGCAACTCCGAGGAGCTCCAGGCCCTCGTGGAAGGACTCGCCGAGCAGCACGGCGGGTTCTTCGCGGCCGCCTGGCGGGTGGACCACCCGGCCACGGCGGACGTGCTGGACGCGATGGGGCGCCTGCACCCGGACAAGAAGGTGGCCAAGGAAGCCCGGAAGGCGGCGTTCAAGGCGCGCTCGCAGCAGGGGTGAAGCCGCCCGGTGCCGACGCGGAACCGCCCTGGGCCGACGGAACCGCCCTGTGCCGACGGAACCGCCCTGTGCCGACGGAACCGCCCTGGGCCGACGGAACCGCCCTGTGCCGACGGAACCGCCCTGTGCCGACGCGGTAACGGTCGGTGCCGACGCGGAACGGCCGGTGCCGACGCGGAACGGCCGGTGCCGAGCGGCGCCTTTCCGCCTCGGTGGCGGCCGCGCGGCATTTCTTTGCCTCCTGCGGGGGAGGTCCGTACGGATTCATGGAACAGAGTCCGCATCGGACCACCGGTGTTCAACTCCCGTTCAGGCGGGGGCGGGACGGTTTCGCCGACACCGCCTCCGCCACCCTCCACGGCAATCCACCGTCACAGGAGACACCATGTCGCTCACCCGCAGGGACTTCGCCAGGAAATCCGCGATCACCGGTGCCGGGGTCGCACTGGCAGGCAGTGTCGGCGCGCTGGCCACCGCGCCGAACGCCCTCGCGTCCACGGACACCGAGAGCGTGGGGGAGGAGTCGGCGCACGGGCACCACGGCGTCGGCTACGGACCGCTGATCCCCGACCCGGACGGCCTCCTGGCCCTGCCCGCCGGATTCAAGTACCGCGTCATCACCTACAGCGGCCGCACCAAGCTGGAGTCCGGCGAGTTCACCCCCTCCAACCACGACGGCACCTCCACCTTCGAAGGCCCCCGCGGCACGACCCTCCTGGTCAACAACCACGAGCTGGCCGGTCCGCGCGCCAACTGGCCGCACCCGGTGCCGCTCACCGACGGCCTGGTCTACGACCCGGCGGCGGCCGGCGGCTGCACGGTCGTCGAGATCCGCCCCGGCGGACACGTCGCCGAATGGGTCGGCATCGCCGGCACCGCCACCAACTGCGCGGGTGGCAACACCCCTTGGGGCACCTGGCTGACCTGCGAGGAGACCGAGGACCGCACCGGGACCAACGGTTTCACCAAGGACCACGGCTACGTCTTCGAGGTCGACCCCGCCGACCGCCGCGCCAACCGCGCTCCCAAGCCCATCAAGGCGCTGGGCCGCTACGCCCACGAGGCCGTCGTCGTCGACCCCAAGCGCGGCCACCTCTACCTCACCGAGGACGCGTCCAACCCCAACGGCCTGCTGTACCGCTGGACCCCGCCCGAGGACCACTGCCACGGCCACGGCCGGCTGCGCGGCCTCGCCGACGACGCGGGCACCCTCCAGGCCTTCAAGTGCTTCGACTCCGGCGGCAGGTTCGTCGACGACCTCTCCCGCGCCACCAGGATCGGCACGGTGTACGGCGTCGACTGGGTCGACGTCCCCGACCGCGACGCGAAGACGGTCTCGGTGCGCAAGCAGTTCGCCGCCGGTGAGGTCACCCGCGCCCGCAAGCTCGAAGGCATGTGGTGGGGCGACGGCGGCGTGTACATCGTCTCGTCGTACGCCCGCACCGAGAGCCCCGCGCAGCACGACGGCGCGGTCTGGTTCTACGACCCCAAGCGCCGCACCCTCACCCTGAAGGTCCTGCTCGGCGTCAACCCCGACCCGTCCGTCGACGGCGCCTTCGACGGCCCCGACAACATCACCGTCTCCCCGTACGGCGGTCTCGTCATCGCCGAGGACGGCGAAGGCGTCCAGCACCTGTTCGGCGCGACCGACAGCGGCCGCACGTACCCCATCGCCCGTAACGAGCTGAACATCGGCACGGCGGAGAAGCCCGAATACAGCGAGTTCACCGGCGTCACCTTCTCGCCCGACGGGAAGACGCTCTTCGCCAACATCCAGACCCCCGGCATCATGCTGGCCGTCACCGGGCCCTGGAAGCGGCAGAAGCGCGGATAATAATTCGCTCGCTCGTCCCGCGGTACGCCTCCTAGAGTGATGCACGTCCAGGTGCGAAGGCAGGACCTACTTCCACTCATAATGGGGCGGCCGCGGGTTCGAGTCCCGCCATCGGCACAACAGGCCGGTGTAGCTCAGGGGTCAGAGCGCCTACGTCGGTTCCGCCGGCTCCGATCTCTGGACACCACAACTTCATGCACCTCCCGGTGCGCGGGCTGCGGCTACTTCTTCTGCAAAAAGATCCCTGCCGCCGCCGAATCTGATCTCGGGAGGCGCGGCTCAAGGTGGGTGCCCGGTGCGCAGACAGCGGATACTTCGGGGACTGGTGGGGTGGAAACCCCGTGCGGGTTCAAATCCCGTCATCGACTTCGGGTCGGTGTGGCGGAAACGGAAGACGCGCCAGTTGATAAGCGACCGCCGTCGAATTCGACCTCGGACACCCTCCTTTCGCCGTGCCTCCCTCCGGAACACGACTGGAAAGTCGGGGAAGAATTCGGGGGAATTCACCATGGCGCGATTCAACTCCCGTCCCGCGAAGGCGCAGCCCACCTCGCGGGTGACATCGACGGGCCGGGTGCTGCGCACCCACCAGGGCGGCCGCGGCCAGGAGCGCGACGCGCGCTCCGAGCTCTTTCTGCTCGCGCTGTCCAACTTCGTCTCCCAGCAGACCTTCTACGAGACCGGTGCCGACCGCGACGACCGGTTCGCCCGGCTGGTGCGCGAGCTCGCCGTCACCGATCCCGAGTGGGCGGCCGGCCTGCTCGGCTGGCTGCGCGGCGAGGGCAACATGCGTACCGCCTCGCTCGTGGGCGCGGCCGAGTACGTGAAGGCGCGGCTCGACGCCGGGGCGACCGAAGGCCCGTCGAACCGGCAGGTCGTGGCCTCGGTGCTGCGGCGCCCGGACGAGCCCGGCGAACTGCTCGCCTACTGGACCTCGCGGTACGGCCGCAACGTCCCGAAGCCCGTCAAGCGCGGCATCGCCGACGCCGTACGACGCCTCTACAGCGGCAAGTCGCTGCTGAAGTACGACACCGCGGCCAAGGGCTACCGCTTCGGCGACATCCTCAACCTGGTGCACGCGGCGCCGGACCCGGACAAGCCGTGGCAGGGCGAGCTGTTCCGGTACGCGCTGGACCGGCGCCACCACCCGGAGACGGCCGTCGTCCCCGAGTCGCTGCCGGTACTGGCCGCCCATCGCGACCTGATGGCGCTGCGGCCCGCCGAGCGGCGCGAGGTCGTGACCGGGGCGCAGGCGGCACAGCGCCTGGCGGACGCCGGGATGACCTGGGAGGCGCTGGCCGGCTGGCTCCAGGGGCCGATGGACAAGGCGGCGTGGGAGGCGGTCATCCCGTCGATGGGCGCCATGGCGCTCGTCCGCAACCTGCGCAACTTCGACGAGGCCGGAGTCGGCGACGAGGTGGCGGCCCGGGTCGCCGCGAGGATCAGCGACCCGGCGGAGGTAGCGCGCTCGCGGCAGTTCCCGTTCCGCTACCTCGCCGCCCACCGGCACGCGCCGTCGCTGCGCTGGTCGTACCCGCTGGAGCAGGCGCTCGGCCACTCGCTGGCCAACGTGCCCGCGCTGCCGGGCCGGACCCTGGTCCTCGTGGACCGTTCGGGCTCGATGTTCTACTCGCGGCTGTCGGAGCGTTCCGAGCTCAGCCGGGCCGACGCGGCGGCGGTCTTCGGCACGGCGCTCGCGCTGCGGGCGGCGGACGCGGACCTCGTCGAGTTCGGCACCACCAGCAAGCGGGTGAAGTTCCGCAAGGGCGAGTCGGTGCTGAAGGTGCTGGAGCGCTTCGGCGACCTCGGCGGCACCGACACCACCGAGGCGGTGCGCCGGCACTACCGTCGGCACGACCGGGTGCTGATCGTCACCGACGAGCAGTACGCGTACAGCCCGCACGGCGACCCGACCGAGCAGGTGCCGGCGCGCGTTCCGGTCTACACGTGGAACCTCGCCGGTCACCGCGCGGGTCACGGCCCCTCGGGGAAGGACAACCGGCACACCTTCGGCGGCCTCTCGGACGCGGCCTTCCGGATGGTTCCGCTCCTCGAGCAGGCGCGGGACGCGGACTGGCCGTGGGCGCAGGCCGGCTGAGGTCCGAGGCCCCGGGCGGCGGCCTCCGGGGCCGAGTCGCGGGCGCGGCCCGTACTTCGGTACGGGCCGCGCCCCCGCGTGTGCCGGGCCCGGCCGACCGCTTCCTACTTCTCGGCTCGGGCGCCGGTGATCACGAACGCCGACACCAGCAGCGCGGCCAGGGCGATCAGCGCGCCCGCGCCGAACGCGCGGGCCGCGCCCTCGGTGAGGACCGCGGCGGGCGAACCGGTCGCGTGCCGGGTCGCCGTGCCGTACACCGTGACCAGGACGGACAGCCCGAGGGTGCCGCCGAGCCACTGGAAGGTCTGGAGCAGCCCGGAGGCGGCGCCAGCGTCGTGCGGTGCGACGCCCGCGAGGATCGTCGCGGTGAGCGGCATGAAGCTCAGGCCGACACCCACGCCCATCAGCAGCAGCGGCCCCAGCAGTCCGGCCGCGTAGCCGTCACCGGGGTGGAGCCGCCACAGCCATCCGGCCGCCGCGACGAGCAGGGACATGCCGGTGAGCAGGACCGGCTTGGCGCCGAAGCGGGCCAGCAATCGGGGCACGAAGCGCACGGTGGTGAACATCGCCAGGGTCATCGGCAGAAAGGCGAACCCCGCGCGCAGCGGGCTGTAGTCGAGGACCTGCTGGCTGATCAGGGTGAGGAAGTAGAAGGCGCCGAACATGCCGGCGGGCAGCAGCAGGACGCCCGCGTAGCCGCCGGAGCGGTTCCTGCTCGCGAACAGCCGCAGTGGCAGGACCGGTTGCGGGGCGCGGGCCTCGATCAGGGTGAAGCCGGCCAGCAGGGCCGCCGCCGCGGCGAAGCCGAGCTGTGCCCGCAGGTCGCTCCAGCCGTCCGAGGAGACCCGGATGAACGCGTACACGAGGCAGGACATCCCGGCGGTGCCGGTCAGCGCGCCCGCCGCGTCGAACCGGCCCGCGTGCCGGGGGGTCTCGGTCACGAAGCGGGGGAGGGCGACGGCGACGCCGATGCCGATCGGCACGTTGATCAGCAGGGCCCAGCGCCAGGACGCCCAGGAGGTGAGCAGTCCGCCGAGGAGCAGTCCGACGGAGGCGCCGATGCCCGCCATGGAGGAGTAGACGCCCAGGGCGTGGTGCCGGCGCGGGCCCTCCGGGAAGTTGGTGGTGATCAGCGCGAGGGTGCTGGGCGCGACCAGTGCGGCACCGACACCCTGGAGCGTGCGCGCGGCGATCAGCCACAGGCTCTCGGTGGCGAGACCGCCGAGCAGCGAGGAGGCGGCGAAGACCAGGACGCCCGCGGTGAGGGTGCGGCGCCGTCCCGCGATGTCGCCGACCCGGCCGCCGAGGAGCAGCAGACCGCCGAAGGCGAGGGTGTAGGCGTTGAGGACCCAGGACAGGCCGGTGCGGGAGAAGCCGAGGTCTCGCTGGACGTCGGGGAGGGCGACGTTCACCACGGTGGAGTCGACGCCGACCATGAGATAGGCGGTGACGATGACGAGGAGGACGGTGCCCGCGCGGGCGGTCCCCCCGGGTAAGGCGGACGCCTCGGCGGCTTCCGGGCGGGCGGACGGTGCGGACGGGGTTGACATGGGGCACTCCCTGTCTGGTGTCCCCGGGTGATGTGATGGACCATGCGGGCAGCGAGGACTGCCCGCAGCGATAAGCGGGGACTGTCTCCGTTTAATGTTCGCCAAGATACGGAGAGAGTCCCCGGTTTGCAAGGAGTGACGGGATGACGCAGGTCAAGCCCATGCGCGCGGACGCTCGGCGCAACTACGAGCGGTTGCTGAAGGTGGCGGCCGAGGCCTTCGCCGAGCACGGGGAGGGCGCGTCGCTGGACGACATCGCCAAGCGGGCCGGAGTCGGCTCCGGCACGCTCTACCGCCACTTCCCGACGCGGCAGGCGCTGTTGGAGGCCGCGTACGTGGACCGCATCGAGGCGCTGGCCGTGCGGGCCGGCGAACTCGCCGATGAGCTGCCCCCGGGCGAGGCGCTGGTGGAGTGGCTGAACGAGCTGTGTGTCGGCACGATCCAGGTGCGCGGCATGAAGGCCCTGCTGGGCTCGGCCGTCACGGACGGCAGCGTGGCCGCGGTGACCGCGTGCGCCACCTCGATGAAGGGCGCGGCGACGCGGCTGGTCGAGGCGGCGCAGGAGGCGGGGGCGCTGCGGCGGGACGTCGAGCCGATCGACGTGCTGCGGCTGGCCCACGGAGTGGCGACCGCCTCGGAACTGGCCAACGGACAGCGGGAGTCCATCCGCCGGTACGTCGCCCTGCTGACGGAGGGCCTGCGGGCCTAGCCGGCGTCCGGGTGCCGGCGGTCCGGGCGCCGTGGGCGCGGGGGCGGTCCGGGTGTCGTGGAGCGCGGTGGGCGGTGGAGGGGCTCGTACGACCTGCCGAGCCCCTTGCCGCCGGGTGTGCCCCTGTGGGGCGGAAGGCCTACAGGGCCTCGGCCGCCGGCTTCACCATGTTCCGTACCGTGCGCGCCTTGACGAAGTCGCCCATGGCGGTCATCTCCCACTCGCCGGAGAACTGTCTGATCAGCTTCGCCATCAGCACGCCCGTCTGCGGCTGCGCGTTGGTGAGGTCGAAGCGCACGAGTTCCTCGCCGGTCGCGGCGTCCAGCAGTCGGCAGTAGGCCTTGGCCACCTCGGTGAACTTCTGGCCGGAGAACGAGTTGACCGTGAAGACCAGGCCGGTGACCTCCTGCGGCAGCCGGCCGAGGTCGACGACGATCACCTCGTCGTCACCGCCGCCCTCGCCGGTGAGGTTGTCGCCGGAGTGCTTGATGGCGCCGTTCACGATGGAGAGCTTGCCGAAGTAGCAGCTGTCGATGTGGTTGCGCTGCGGGCCGTAGGCGATGACCGAGGCGTCGAGGTCGATGCTCTTGCCGCGGTACGCGGGTTCCCAGCCGAGGCCCATCTTGACCTGGGAGAGCAGCGGGCTGCCGTTCTTGACCAGGGACACGGTCTGGTTCTTCTGGAGGCTGACCCGGCCCTTGTCGAGGTTGATCTTCCCGGTGCCGGGCTGGGCGGCGGGCGGCGCCGGGGGAGCGGGCGGGGCGGCCGGGGGCTGCATGGGCATGGGCGGGGCGACCGGCTGTGCGGACACGGGCGGGGCGACCGGCTGGGCGGGCGGGGCGGCCGCGGCGGGCTCCTCGACCGACACGCCGAAGTCGGTGGCGATGCCGGCCAGCCCGTTCGCGTACCCCTGGCCGACCGCGCGGGCCTTCCAGGCGCCGTTGCGCAGGTAGACCTCCACGACCACCAGGGCCGTCTCGGTGCCGAGCTGCGGGGGCGTGAACGTGGCCAGGACGCTGTTGTCGTCGGCGTTGCGGATCGTGGCCGTGGGCTCGATGCCCTGGAAGGTCTGGCCCGCGGCGTCCGGGCTGGCGGTGATGACGATCTTCTCGATGCCCGGGGGTACCGCGGAGGTGTCGACCGTGATCGCGTCGGGAGCCGCGCCGCCGCCGGAGCGGTAGCTCACGCCGGGTCCGCTCGGCTGGTTGTAGAAGATGAAGTCGTCGTCGGAGCGCACCTTGCCGTCGGCGGTGAGCAGCAGGCCCGATACGTCGAGCCGCACCGGAGCGGCCACGTCCACCGTCACGCGGGCGGCTGACAGAGGGATGTTCGAGCCAGGCGTCATAGCTGTCATGCCGGGTGAACGAGCGGACCCGCTTTACCGTTCCCTTACCTGAAGGCCAATCGGGCGGGGCGTTTCCGGGTCAGTACGGCCAGATCGGCGGATCGCTGACGAAGTGGCCGCCCAGGCAGGCCTGCGCGATGTTCGCCGGGTCCAGTTCGCCCTGCTCGGCGATCAGCTTCTCGGCGTACGGCTCGGAGTCGTCCTGCGGCTCGTAACCGAGCGCCCGCGCGCTCGACAGGTCCCACCACAGCCGCGTGTTGGCGGAGGAGCCGTAGACCACCGTGTGGCCGACGTGCTCGGCGGTCAGGGCCGCGTGGAAGAGGCGGGCGCCGTCGGCGGGGCTCATCCAGACCGACAGCATGCGCACGCTGGTGGGCTCCGGGAAGCAGGAGCCGATGCGGACCGAGACGGTCTCCAGGCCGTGCTTGTCCCAGTAGAGCTGCGCCAGGTCCTCGCCGAAGGACTTGGACAGGCCGTAGAAGGTGTCGGGGCGGCGCGGGGTGTCCACCGGTATCAGCGGGTCGTCCCCGCGGGGTGCGGGGGTGAAGCCGACGGCGTGGTTGGAGGACGCGAAGACGATGCGTCCCACGCCCTCCTCGCGGGCGGCCTCGTAGAGGTTGTAGGTCCCCTCGACGTTCGCCCTGAGGATCTTCTCGAAGGGGGCTTCCAGGGAGATGCCCGCGAGGTGGACGATGGCGTCGACGCCCCGGACGGCCTCCCGCAGGGCCTCCCGGTCGGCGAGGTCCGCCGTGATCGCGTCCGGCTCGCCCTCGACGGGGAGCAGGTCGAACAGTCGGAGCGTGTGTCCACGGGCCGGCAGCAGCCCGCGCATCAGGGTGCCGAGCCCGCCGGCGGCGCCGGTGAGCAGAACGGTGCGGGGAGCGGGCATCCTCGGGTCTCCTTGGGTCCGCCGCCTGGGACAGGTGGCCGCATGTGTGGACTGCATTCACACTCGTGGACACGCTAGGGATCGTCGACGCGTCCCGTCAAGTGTGGCGCGGACCTGCCGGATCCGCTTCCGTGTTGCGGAGATGCGTGCTTGACCGGCCCTGATGAGGCTCCTTAGGGTACGTGTGTTCAGAAATGTAGACATGGATCATAAACGTGAGCGCGGATCGGAAACGTGAGCGCCTGTCCCAGGGAGAGCCCGTGACACCAGCCCCCCTCGCCGCCCGGCTCGGCGTCCCCAGCGGGCCGCTGTTCTTCCCCGTCACCCCCTACGGCCCCGACGGCTCCGTCGACCTCGACGTCTTTCGCACCCATGTGCGCCGCGGAGTCGAGGCCGGTGCCGCCGCCGTCTTCGCCTGCTGCGGCACCGGGGAGTTCCACGCCCTGACGCCCGAGGAGTTCTCGGCCTGCGTGCGGGCGGCCGTGGAGGCGGCCGAGGGGCGCGTGCCGGTCGTCGCGGGCGCCGGGTACGGCACCGCCCTGGCCGTCCGGTACGCGCGGCTCGCGCAGGAGGCCGGCGCGGACGGGCTGCTGGCCATGCCGCCGTACCTGGTGGTCGCCGGACAGGAGGGCCTGCTGCGGCACTACCGCGAGCTGGCCGCCGCCACGGACCTGCCCGTGGTGGTCTACCAGCGCGACAACGCCGTGTTCACCCCGGAGACCGTGGTCGCGCTGGCCCGTACGGAAGGGATCATCGGGCTCAAGGACGGCCTCGGCGACCTGGACCTGATGCAGCGCGTCGTGAGCGCCGTACGGACCGAGGCGCCCGGCGACTTCCTCTACTTCAACGGACTGCCGACCGCCGAGCAGACCCAGCTCGCCTACCGCGCCCTCGGCATCACCCTCTACTCCTCCGCCGTCTTCTGCTTCGCCCCGGAGATCGCGCTCGCCTTCCACCAGGCGCTGAACTCGGGCGACGACGCCCTGGCGCACCGCCTCCTGGACGGCTTCTACCGCCCCTTCGTCGAACTGCGCGCCCAGGGCCGCGGCTACGCCGTCTCCCTGGTCAAGGCCGGGGTACGGCTGCGCGGGCTCGACGTGGGGGAGGTGCGGCCGCCGCTGCACGAGCCGACCGAGGACCACGTCAAGCAGCTCGCCCAGGTGATCGAACGCGGTTACGCGCTGCTGGAGGAGGACCGGTGACCGCGTCGGCGTTCCTCTACCCCTGGGACGTCAACGGCGATCCCGCGGCGCCCGCGCGCGTCGCCGGGCTCGGCGTCCGGCAGGTCACCCTCGCCTCCGCCTACCACTCCACCCGTGCCCTGACCCCGCGCCACCCCCGGCACCGCGTCGTCACCGCCGAGCACGCGGCCGTGCTCCACCCCCTCGGCGACCGCTGGGCGGGCCGCACCCTGCGCCCGTATCCGGCCGGGGACTGGGCCCCCGGCGACGCCTACGGCGAGGCCGCCGACGCGCTCGCGGACGCCGGCCTGGCGGTGCACACCTGGGTGGTCCTCGCCCACAACTCCCGCCTGGGCGCCGAACACCCGGACACCTCGGTCGTCAACGCCTACGGCGACCGCTACCCGTGGGCGCCGTGCATCGCGCAGCCCGCCACGCGCGCGTACCTCGTCGACCTGGCGGCCGAGGCCGCCGTGCGCCCCGGGGCGCACGGCACCGAGCTGGAGTCCCTGGGCTGGTACGGGCTGCCCCATCTGCACGCCCACGACAAGACCGGCGGGGTCGGCCTCGGGGAGGCCGGGCAGTACCTGATGGCCCTGTGCTTCTGCCCCGACTGCCGGGCCGGATACGAGCGGCGGGACCTGGACCCGGACGCGCTGGCGGCCGCCGTGCGCGACGCCCTGGAGCCGCTGTGGCGGGGCCGGGCCGAGGAGGAGGGCGGCTGGACGGGGGTCGTGAAACTGCTCGGCGAGACGTACGCGGAAGCCACGCGCGCGTGGCGCGACACCACCGCCCGCACGCTCCAGGAGGACGCGGTCGCCGCCGTCCGGGCGGCCGCGCCCGACGGCTTCCAGGTGCTGCTGCACGCGGACCCGGTGTCGTACCACTGCGGCGCGAACGCGGGCGTCGACCCCGCGCACATCCTCTCCGTCGCGGACGGCGTGGTCGTGCCCTGCACGGGCGGCCCCGGCCTGCTCGCGCCCTTCGCCGAGCAGGGGCGGCGGGCGGCGGTCGTCGCGGCCAACCTCACCGTGGTCTCCGGGATGGGCGGCAGCCCGGACACCCTGGCGGCCGACGCGGCACGGGCGCGGGAGCTGGGCGCCACCGAGCTGCGCCTCTATCACGCGGGTCTGGCGTCGGACGCGGACCTGTCGGCGGTGCGCCGGGCCCTCGCCGGAGGCTGAGCCGAGGGGAGGGTGCGGGAGGGGGACGGCCCGGCTTCCGGGAGACCGATGAGTTCCGGGGGCCGTGCCGGTCCACCCCTTCAGGCACATCACACTCCCAAGGAGCGATCCATGACCGACACCGGCACCGGCACCGGGGCGGACGTCACGACCTTCGACCTCGGACCGCAGACCCGGATCCTGGCGGCCCTGGCGGCGGGCGTGCGCGACGAGCAGCTCGGGGACCGCACGCCGTGCCCGGACTGCGCCGTACGCACCATGCTGGGGCACCTGTCCGGCCTGGCCCTCGCCTTCCGCGACGCCGCGCGCAAGGACTTCGGCCCCACCACCGACACCGCCCCGGACCCGGCCGCGGCCGACATCGGCCCCGACTGGCGCGAGCGGCTGCCCGAGGTGCTCGGCGAACTCGCCGAGGCCTGGCGCGACCCCGCCGCCTGGACCGGCATGACCCGCGCGGGCAGCGTGGACCTGCCCGGCGCGGTCGCGGCCGCCGTCGTCGCCGACGAACTGGTCGTGCACGGCTGGGACCTGGCGCGGGCGACCGGCCAGGAGTACGAGCCCGACCCGGCCGCGCTCCGGTCGTCGTACGACTTCCTCCTCGCCGCGGCCGACGACCTGCGGCGCGCCGGTGGTGCCTTCGGGCCGGTCGTCCGGGTCCCGGACGACGCCCCGCTGGTCGACCGGGTGGTGGGACTGAGCGGACGGGACCCGGGCTGGAAGCCGTGACCGGTCCCGAAAACCGGAATCCGTGACAGACCCCGAAAACCGACAGCCGTGACAGACCCCGAAAAGGGAGCGCAAAGGGGCCCGGAAACGTACTCTCCCGTCCATGCCCCTGAGCCTCACCGTCCTCGGCACCGCCTCCCCGCACCCGCAGCCCGGCCGCCCCTGCTCCGGCCATCTGCTGCGCGGCGGCGGCGCCGAGGTCTGGGTCGACGCCGGTCCGGGAACCTTCGCAGAGTTGCAGCGGCACACCGATCCGGCGCGTCTCACGGCGATCTGGATCTCCCATCTGCACGCGGACCACAGCGCGGATCTGCTGTCCGCCGTCTACGCGTTCGCCTTCGGCGGGCTCACCCCGCCCGCCCCGATCCCCGTGTACGCCCCGCAGGACTGCGCCCGGCGCCTCGCCGGCTTCTTCGGGCAGCCGGACACCCGTTTCCTGAACGGCATCCTCGACTTCAGGCCCCTGCACGACGGCCATGTCGCACAGCACTGGAACCTCCGCCTCACCACGCGCGCGGTGGTCCACGACGCCGAGGCGTACGGGTTGCGCGCCGAGTGCCAGGGCAGTGTCCTCGCGTACTCCGGGGACAGCGGCCCCTGTGAGGCGCTGACCGCACTCGCCCGCCGCGCGGACGTGTTCCTCTGCGAGGCCGACATCGACCGCCATCGCGAAGGCGAACGCCAGGTGCACCTCACGCCGGAGGACGCGGCCCGGTCCGCGAGGGGCGCGCGCGAACTCCTGATCACCCACGTGGGGCCCACCCTCACCCCGGAGGAGGCCGTGGCGCGCGCCGCCGCGGTCTTCGGCGGCCGGACCTCCGCCGCCCGCGAGGGCGAGACGAGAACCTTCTGAGACGCCCGCGGCGCCCGCGGGGTTCGCGGGGCCCGAGATGCCCGCGGCCTCCGAGGCGCCCGCCACCTCTCCTTACCCGACGGCTTCCCTGAACTTCGCTGCCGTACAAGCAACTTGTGTCCCGGCAACCTCAACTTCCTTTGCCGGAAGCATTGACGAAACACAGGGCCGCTCCTACCTTCAACGCGTCGTACTTCGTACGTCATATATGAGACGCGATACGTGAGATCCCATACGCGGGATCCGATACGTGAGACCCGAGAGGCGCGCATGACCTCTGTGCCCACGCCGATTCCCTCCCGTACGCAGTTCGTGCTGGAGGGCATCAAACACCGCATCCTCACCGGACAGCTGACGCCAGGTCAGGCCCTGGTCGAGACCGAACTCGCCGCGTTGTTCGGGGTGTCCAAGACCCCGGTGCGCGAGGCGCTCAAGACCCTGGCCGGCACCGGGCTCGTCGTGATGAACCAGTACAAGGGCGTCACGGTGCGCATGGTGGACGCGGACATGGCGCGCGAGGTCTACGACGTCCGGCTGCTCCTGGAGCCCGAGGCGCTGCGGCGCGCGGTGCGGCACGGCGCCTCCCTGGACGCCGCGCGCGACGCGCTGACCCGGGCCGACGGTGCCACGGACACCGCCGAACGCTCCCTCGCCAACCGGGAGTTCCACCGTGCCCTCTACCTGCCGTGCGGCAACCCGCTGCTCGGCCGGATGCTCGACGAGGTCCGCGACCAGGCCGCGCTGGTCTCCGCGGTCGCCTGGGCCGCCTCGCCCTCCTGGGAGCAGGAGGCCGGCGAGCACCGGGAGATCCTGCGGCTCGCGCTCGCGGGGGACGCGGAGGGTGCGGCGAGCGCCCTGCACGCCCACATCGCCTCCTTCGTGCGGCGCGCGTTCCCGCAGGCGACGGTGGAGGCGGGGGTCCGACCGGCGGCAGGAGCAGAGGCCGGGGCGGTACCGGCAGACGCAAGGGCGACGGTGGCGGTGGCGGCGACGGCAGAGGAAGGACAGGAATGAGCGACGTGGCGTTCGAGGGCCGGCGGGCGGCGCTGGCCGACGTGGTGGCGATCCCGGTGACCCCGTTCGCCGAGGACGGCTCCGTCGACCAGGCCGCCCACCGGGCCCTGCTGCGCCGTCTGGTCGACGGCGGGATCACCACCCTGACCCCCAACGGCAACACCGGCGAGTTCTACGCCCTCTCCCCCGAGGAGCGGCGTCTGGTCACGGAGTTGACGATCAGTGAGGCGGGGGAACGGGCGACGGTCCTGGTGGGGGTCGGGCACGACGTCCCCACCGCCGTCGCCTCCGCCCGGCACGCCCGTGAACTCGGCGCGCAGATGGTGATGGTCCACCAGCCCGTCCACCCCTACGTCGCCCAGCGCGGCTGGGTCGACTACCACCGTGCCGTCGCCGAGGCCGTGCCCGAGCTGGGCGTCGTCCCGTACATCCGCAACGCGCAGCTGACCGGTGCCCGGCTGGCCGAGCTCGCCGACGCCTGCCCGAACGTCATCGGCGTCAAGTACGCCGTCCCCGACGCCGCACGTTTCGCCGCCTTCGCCCGTGACGCCGGACTGGAACGGTTCGTCTGGGTCGCCGGTCTCGCCGAGCCCTACGCCCCCTCCTACTTCTCGGCCGGAGCCACCGGCTTCACCTCCGGGCTGGTGAACGTCGCCCCCTCGGTCTCGCTGAACATGATCGAGGCGCTTCGGTCCGGCGACTACCCGGCCGCCATGAAGGTCTGGGAGCAGATCCGCCGCTTCGAGGAGCTGCGCGCCGCCAACGGTTCCGCCGACAACGTCACCGTCGTCAAGGAGGCCCTCGCCTCGCTCGGCCTGTGCCGCCGCGAGGTCCGCCCGCCCAGCAGGGTCCTGCCGGAACCCGCGCGGGCCGAGGTCGCCGCGATCGCGGCCGGGTGGTCCCTGTGAGGCCCGGGGGCGAGCGTCCGGTGAAGCGCCCGGAGGAGCTCAGGAGCCACCAGTGGTACGGCACCGACGGGCTGCGCTCCTTCAGCCACCGCGCCCGCACCCGCCAGCTCGGCTACCTCCCCGAGGAGCACCTGGGCAAGCCGGTCGTCGCGATCCTCAACACCTGGTCCGACATCAACCCCTGCCATGTGCATCTGCGGGAGCGCGCCCAGGCGGTGAAGCGGGGGGTGTGGCAGGCGGGCGGCTTCCCGCTGGAGTTCCCGGTCTCCACGCTGAGCGAGACCTTCCAGAAGCCGACCCCGATGCTCTACCGCAACCTGCTCGCGATGGAGACCGAGGAACTGCTGCGGTCGTACCCGGTGGACGGCGCGGTGCTGATGGGCGGCTGCGACAAGACCACGCCCGCCCTGCTGATGGGCGCGGCCTCGGTCGACCTGCCCACCGTCTTCGTGCCCGCCGGACCCATGCTGCCGGGCCACTGGCGCAATGAGGTCCTCGGCTCCGGCACCGACATGTGGAAGTACTGGGACGACAAGCGGGCCGGTCTCATCGGCGACTGCGAGATGCTCGAACTGGAGAACGGGCTCGCGCGCTCGCCGGGACACTGCATGACGATGGGGACGGCCTCCACGCTGACCGCCGCGGCGGAGGCGCTCGGGGTGACGGTCCCGGGGGCGTCGAGCATTCCCGCCGTCGACTCGGGGCACGACCGGATGGCCGCCTCGTCCGGCATGCGGATCGTGGAACAGATCCACGCCGGCCGGACCCTCTCCGCCCTCCTCACCCGCGACGCCTTCGAGGACGCGGTCACCACCGTCCTGGGCCTCGGCGGCTCCACCAACGCCGTCATCCACCTGATCGCCATGGCGGGCCGGGCCGGTGTCACCCTCACCCTCGACGACTTCGACCGCATCGCCCGCACGGTCCCCGTCCTCGCCGACGTCCGCCCCGGCGGCCGCAGGTACCTCATGGAGGACTTCCACTTCGCCGGGGGCCTGCCGGGCTTCCTCTCCCGCATCCCGGACCTGCTGCACCTGGACCGGCCGACCGTCTCGTACGACACCCTGCGCGAGCAGCTCGCCGACGCCCGGGTGCACAACGACGACGTCATCCGGCCGCGGGACAACCCGGTCGCGAGCGAGGGCGGGGTCGCCGTGCTGCGCGGCAACCTCTGCCCGGACGGCGCGGTCATCAAGCACATCGCCGCCGAGCCGCACCTGCTCGAGCACACCGGGCCCGCGGTCGTCTTCGACGACTACCGGACCATGCAGCGCACCGTCAACGACCCGGAGCTCGGCATCACCGCGGACAGCGTCCTGGTGCTGCGCAACGCCGGCCCCAAGGGCGGCCCCGGCATGCCCGAGTACGGGATGCTGCCGATCCCCGACCACCTGCTGAAGCAGGGGGTGCGGGACATGGTGCGGATCTCCGACGCCCGGATGAGCGGGACGAGTTACGGCGCGTGCGTCCTGCACGTGGCGCCGGAGTCGTACGTCGGCGGCCCGCTCGCCCTGGTCCGCACCGGCGACACGATCACCCTGGACGTCGAGGCGCGTCTGCTCCAACTCCACGTGGATGAAGCTGAGTTGGAGCTGCGCCGGGCCGCCTGGACGCCGCCGCCCGTGCGCCACGAGCGCGGCTACGGCGCGCTCTACAACGAGCAGATCACCCAGGCCGACACCGGCTGCGACTTCGAGTTCCTGGCCCGGCCGGGCAAGGTGCCCGACCCGTACGCGGGCTGAGGGCCGCCCGCCCGGCCCTCCGCACGACCGTTTAGCAAGCGCTTCCTGTGACCCGCAGTGCTCCGCACCCGACCCACCGCAAGCGAACGGAGAACAGTCATGGCCCAAGCCGCAGTCGTGGCGGAACCGCCCGCGCCACCCCGGCGGCGCCGTGCCTCCGCCACGCCCCGCAGGCTCCCGTACCTGCTGATCGCCCCGGCGGCGCTGCTGATGCTGGGCTTCATCGCCTACCCGGTCGTCAGCGTCTTCTACTACAGCCTCCAGAACTACAACCCCACCAAGCCGTGGCGGAACGGCTACGCGGGCCTCGACAACTTCGTCCACGCCTTCACCGACGACCCGCAGTTCTGGGACACGCTGACCTTCAGCGCCAAGTGGGTCGTCGTCGAGGTCGGACTGCAACTGCTGTGCGGTCTCGCGCTGGCGCTGATCGTCAACCAGACCTTCGTCGGCCGCGGCCTGGGCCGCGCCCTGGTGTTCTCCCCGTGGGCCGTCTCCGGCGTGCTGACCTCGGCGATCTGGGTGCTGCTCTACAACTCCCAGACGGGCATCACCCGTTACCTCGCCGACCTGGGCATCGGGGAGTACGGCACCAGCTGGCTGTCGGACACCGCCACCGTCTTCCCGGCGGCCGTCGTCGCCGACCTGTGGCGCGGCGTCCCCTTCTTCGCGATCCTCATCCTCGCCGACCTCCAGTCCGTCTCGAAGGACCTGTACGAGGCCGCCGAGGTCGACGGGGCGAGCCGGCTCAAGCAGTTCTGGCACATCACGCTGCCGCACCTGAAGGACGCGATCGTGCTGTCCACGCTGCTGCGCGCGGTCTGGGAGTTCAACAACGTCGACCTGCTCTACACCCTCACCGGCGGCGGCCCGGCCGGCGAGACCACGACGCTCCCGCTCTACATCGCCAACACCAGCGTCGACGCCCACAACTTCGGCTACGCGTCCGCGCTGACCACGGTCGCGTTCGTGATCCTGCTCTTCTGCTCGGTCGTCTACCTGCGGCTGAGCAAGTTCGGAGGCGAGACCAAGTGATCACCGAGGAGGCCACCGCGGTCGCCCCCGCCCCCGAGCGGCCGGCACCCCAGGCATCGCGCCCCGCCAAGCGCCGCCGGGCCTGGGACGAGGCCCCGCGCTGGCAGATATACCTCCCGCTCGGCGTCTATCTGCTCTTCACCCTGATCCCGTTCTACTGGATCCTGCTCTTCGCGCTGCGCCCGGCCGGATCGACCTCGCTGGTGCCCTGGCCGATGACCTTCGACCACTTCGAGAAGGTCTGGACGGAGCGGGCCTTCGGCACCTACTTCCAGAACAGCGTGCTCATCGGCGTGGCGACCCTGGTCCTGACCACCGTCGTCGCGCTGGCCGGCGGCTACGCCCTCGCCCGGTTCGACTTCAGGATCAAGCGGGTCTTCATGCTGGCCCTGCTGTGCTCGCAGTTCGTCCCGGGCGCGCTGCTGCTGGTCCCGCTGTTCCAGGTGTTCGCCGAACTCCGGATGATCAACTCGCTGGGCAGTGTGATCCTCGCGGAGACGGTCTTCCAGCTGCCGCTGTCGATGATCCTGATCAGCGGCTTCATCCGCAACGTGCCCTACTCCCTGGAGGAGGCCGCCTGGGTCGACGGCTGCACCCGGCTCGCCTCCTTCCGGATCGTCGTACTGCCGCTGCTGCGGCCCGGGTTGATCGCCGTCGGCTCCTTCGCCTTCGTGCACGCCTGGAACCACTTCCTGTTCGCCCTGATGTTCCTGTCCGACCAGAGCAAGCAGACCATCCCGGTCGGCCTCAACACCCTGATGAGCGCGGACAGCGTCGACCTGGGCGCCCTGGCGGCCGGCGGCATCGTCGCGGCCGTGCCCGTGGTGATCGTGTTCGCCTTCATCCAGAAGTGGCTGATCACCGGTTTCAGCGCGGGGGCGGTGAAGGGATGAGCGACCGTCACGTCACCCCCGGTGCACCGGTCCCCGTCGTCCTCGCCGGAGCGCGCGGCCACGGCCGCTGGCACCTCGACAACATCCGCCGGCTCCAGGACCGGGGGGTCGTCCGGCTGGCCGGGATCTGCGAGCCGACCCCGCTGACCGAGGACGAGACACCCGACGGCCTGGGCAGGCCCGAGCAGTCCGGCGACCTCGGCGCGCTCCTCGACTCCACCGGCGCCCGGATCGCCGTGATCTGCACCCCCATCCCGACCCACACCGACCTCGCGCTGACGGCCGCCGAACGGGGTGTGCACCTGCTCCTGGAGAAGCCGCCCGCCCCGTCCCGCGCCGAGTTCCGCCGGATGGCCGACGGGGTCGCGAAGGCCGGGGTCGGCTGCCAGATCGGCTTCCAGTCGCTGGGCTCGCACGCCCTGCCCGCGATCCGCGAACTGCTCGCGCAGGGGGCCGTCGGAGCGGTCGCCGGGATCGGCGGCGCCGGTGCCTGGTCGCGTCCCGAGGCCTACTACCGGCGGGCGCCCTGGGCGGGCCGGCGACGGCTGCACGGCGCCGACGTGGTCGACGGCGTCCTCACCAATCCGCTGGCGCACGCCGTGGCCACCGCGCTGGCCCTGGCCGGCGCCGGCCGCGCCGAGGACGTCACCGGCGTCGAGACCGAGCTGCTGCGCGCCAACGACATCGAGTCCGACGACACCTCGTGCGTCCGCGTCACCACCGCGCAGGGCCGCCCGATCACCGTCGCCGCGACCCTGTGCGCCACCGAGCCCGACGAACCGTACGTCGTCGTGCACGGCAGCCGCGGCCGGATCACCTTCTGGTACAAGCAGGACCGGGTACTGCTCCAACGCGCGGGCCACGGCCCGCAGGAGTACGAGTACGGACGTACGGACCTGCTGGAGAACCTCGTCGGGCACCTCACCGAGGGGACCGCGCTGCTCGTGCCGCCCGCCGCGACCGGCGCGTTCATGGAGGTCGTCGAGGCGATCCGGCTGGCCCCCGATCCGGCCCCGCTGCCCGACACCGCCTGGCACCGGCTCCCCGGTGAGGGCCGCCGGGTGGTGCCCGGCATCGAGGGGCTGGTCGCGGCCGCCGCCGACACCCTCGCCCTCTACTCCGAACTGGACGCCCCCTGGGCCCGCCCGCACGCCCCCCACGCACCGCACACGGACGAGGTGAGCACCCGATGACGCACTCGATGACGGCGAAGACGGCGAACGACTCACCGGTCCTGCGGGTCGCCGGCCGCCCGGTCGGCCGCTACGTGACCCGGCCCGAGCTGCCCGCCCGGCTCTCCCCGCGCCCGTATCTGCACCCCGTCACCACCCTGGCCGGCACGGCGGTCACCGAGCTGGGCCCCGCCGACCACCTCCACCACCTCGGCGTCGGTGTCGCCGTTCCCGACGTCGAGGGGCACAACTTCTGGGGCGGGCGCACCTACGTCCGCGACCGGGGCCCGACCGAGCTCGACAACCACGGCGCCCAGCGGCACCTGGCCTTCCGACTGCACGACCCCGACGGGTTCGTGGAGGAGCTGCGCTGGGTGGCCGCCGGAGCCGAGCTGCTGCGCGAGCGCCGTACCGTCGCGGCGGCCGGACTCACCGGGTCCGCCTGGGCACTGGACTTCACCTTCTCCCTCACCAACGTCACCCCGGGGCCGCTCTCGATCGGCAGCCCCGCCACCAACGGCCGCCCCGGCGCTGCCTACGGCGGCTACTTCTGGCGCGCCCGCAGGGAGTCCCGGGCGCCGGACGTCTTCACCGCCGACACCGAGGGCGAGGACGGGGTCCACGGCACCCGCGCCGACTGGCTCGCGCTGGCCGGATCCACCTGGACGCTGGTCTTCGCCGGCGCCACCGACGCCACCCGCCGGGACCCCTGGTTCGTCCGGGCCGCCGAGTACCCGGGCGTCGGCTCGTCCCTGGCGGCCGCGGAGCGGCTGACGATCGAGCCCGGCGGGACCGTCGTACGCCGGATCGTCGCCGTGGTCGCCGACGGCCGCCTGGACCGCGGGACGGCCGGGGCGCTCGCCCGGAAGGCGGCCGACCGGTGACGCGGGAGAAGCGCGGCCGCGTCCGCACGGCCCGGACCCGTCCGCGGTAACCCCGCCCGGCCGTCCGTACACCGGTGGGGAGCCGCGACGGCGTATCCGTCGAGCAAGCGCTTGCCCCGCCCGGTCGACCCCCCACAACTTCATATCTCCGTTGGGATCCGGAAGAAGAGAGCCGACCACATGAAGAGCAGCATCCGCAGAAGCAGACGTGCCGGCCTGGCCGTCGCCCTGGGCTCCGTGCTCGCGCTGACCGCCACCGCCTGCGGCGACGACGGCAGCGGCGCGGCCGGGGACAAGGGCAACGAGGGTTCCGGCAAGGGCGAGATCACTTTCTGGGACAACAACGGCGGTGTCCGCACCGACATCTGGAAGGAGATCATCGCCGACTTCGAGAAGGCGAACCCGAACATCAAGGTGAAGTACGTCGGCGTCCCGGCCGACAGCGTCCAGTCCAAGTACGACACGGCCATCCAGGGCGGCGGCCTGCCCGACGTCGGCGGCGTGGGCACCGCGATGCTCGCCGAGGTCGCGGTGCAGGGCGCCCTGGAACCGCTGGACGACCGGATCGAGAAGAGCGAACTGCACAGCAAGCTCAACGAGGCGTTCCTCAAGGGCGTCCAGGCGGCCGGCGGCGACGGCAGGACCTACACCGTGCCGACCTCCGCCAACAACGGCGTCCTGTGGTACCGCACCGACCTCTTCCAGAAGGCCGGACTGGACGCGCCGACCACCTGGACGAAGTTCTACCAGGCAGCGGACAAGCTCACCGACAAGGGCAAGAACGCGTTCGGGTACACCATCCGGGGCGGCGCGGGCTCCATCGCCCCGGCGCTCGACGCCACCTACGGGCAGAGCGGCATCACCGAGTTCTGGAACGGTGACAAGACCACGGTCAACGACCCGAAGAACGTGGCCGCGCTGGAGAAGTACGTCGGTCTGTTCAAGAAGGACACCCCGTCCGCCGACGTCAACAACGACTTCACCAAGATGGTCGCCCAGTGGGACTCCGGCACCATCGGCATGCTCAGTCACAACCTGGGCTCCAACGGAGACCACCAGAAGGCGCTGGCCGGGAAGTTCAAGGGCATCCCGGCGCCGACGCAGGACGACGGCACCCGGGTGCAGGTGTCCAACCCGGTCGACGGGCTCGGGCTGTTCAGGTCGAGCAAGAACAAGACCGCCGCCTGGAAGTTCATCGAGTTCGCCGCGGGCCACCGGTCCAACAGCAAGTGGAACGAGTCGGCCGGGCAGGTGCCGGCGAACCTGGAGGCCGCCCAGGACGGTTGGGTGCAGTCGTCGGAGCCGACGAAGCTGGCGGCCGAGGCACTGGCCGGCAGCACCACGAAGATCGTGCAGCTGCCCTACTACCTGCCCGACTGGAACACCATCTCCAAGGCCGACAACGAGCCGAACTTCCAGAAGGTGCTGCTCGGCAAGATGACAGCCAAGCAGTTCCTGGACACGCTCGCCGAGCAGCTCGACGCCGCACAGGCCGACTGGAAGAAGAACCACGGATAGCGGGCCGCCCTCGCGGGGGACCGCGTCGCCGTCCCGGTCGCGCGGTTCCCCGTGCCCCCCGCGCCCACCCCCTGTGGAAAGCCTCCGCGCCCATCCCCTGTGAAAGGCACACCGTCGTGTCCCTCACCCGTAGACAGGTCACCGCGGCGGCCGTCGCCGCCGTCCCGCTCGCCCTCGCGGCGAACGGCCCCGCCCGCGCCGCGGGCCCCCGCCCCCGCACCCTCTACATCGCGGGCGACTCCACCGCCGCCCAGAAGTACGCCGATGCCGCGCCCGAGACCGGCTGGGGCATGGCGCTGCCCTTCTTCCTGAGCCGGGACCGGCCCGTCGCCAACCACGCGGTGAACGGGCGCAGTTCGAAGAGCTTCGTGGACGAGGGGCGGCTCGACACCGTCCTCGCCGCGATCCGGCCCGGCGACGTCCTGCTGATCCAGTTCGCGCACAACGACGAGAAGACGGCAGACCCCGCCCGCTACACCGAGCCGTGGACGACGTACCAGGACTATCTGCGGCTGTACGTCGACGGGGCTCGAGCCCGGGGTGCGCGGCCCGTGCTGGCCACTCCGGTGGAGCGGCGCAGGTTCGACGCGGACGGCGACGCCGTGCCGACCCACGGCGACTACCCGGCGGCGATGCGCGCGCTGGCCGACGAGGAGTGCGTGGCGCTGCTCGACATCGAGGCCCTGTCGCTGGCGCTGTGGCAGGAGCTCGGGGTGGAGGCGACGAAGACGTACTTCAACTGGACCGACACCGAGCAGGACAACACGCACTTCAACCCGCCGGGCGCGATCGCGGTGGCCCGGCTCGTCGCGCGTGAGCTGCTGCGGACGCGGGTGCTCGCGCCGCGTGACGTGGTCCGGCTGCACGACGACATCCCCACGTCCTGGATCACCTGGCCCGAGGCGACCGACGCCTCGGCCGTGTAACCGAGGAGACCCGCACAGTGCGTACACAGATATGTCATGGACGCGTCATAAGAACGGTGGCGCTCGCCGGCTGCACCGCCCTGGTGCTGTCCGTCACCGGGACCGCCGCCGCGAGGGAGAACCACGAGAACCACCGCGACGCCGCCCGCCAGGCGCTCCCCGCGAACGACGGCTGGGGCTCCTACGGCACCGGCACCACCGGCGGAGCCGCCGCCGACGCCGCCCACGTCTACACCGTCACCACCTGGGCCGGATTCAAGGCCGCCCTCGCCGACGGCGGCAGCGCCCCGAAGATCATCAAGGTGAAGGGGACCGTCGACGCCGTCGCCGAGGGCTGCGACTCCTTCGCCGCGCCCGGCTACGACTTCGACGCCTACCTCGCGAAGTACGCGCCCGAGACCTGGGGCCTGGACACCGACCTGAGCACCGAACCCGACGACAGCCCCGAGGGCCTGCGCCGGACCTCCGCCGCCGCGCAGGACACCGCGATCAAGGCGAGCATCCCGGCCAACACCACCATCATCGGCATCGGGAAGAACGCCGGCTTCAAGGGCGCCAGCCTCCAGATCAAGGGCGTCGACAACGTCATCGTGCGCAACCTCGCCTTCGAGAGCCCCATCGACTGCTTCCCGCAGTGGGACCCCACCGACGGCGCCACCGGCAACTGGAACTCCGAGTACGACACCGCCGTCGTCTACGGCTCCACCCATGTCTGGCTGGACCACAACACCTTCACCGACGGCAGTCACCCCGACAGCGCGGCCCCGGTCCACTTCGGGATGCTCTACCAGCAGCACGACGGCGAGCTGGACATCGTCCGCGGCGCCGACTACGTCACCGCCTCCTGGAACCGCTTCACCGAGCACGACAAGACCATCCTGATCGGCAACAGCGACAGCGAGTCCACCGCGGTCGGCGACCGCGGGCACCTGAAGGTCACCTTCCACCACAACCTGTTCTCGGGGCTGGTGGAGCGCGCGCCCCGGGTCCGCTTCGGCCAGGTCGACTCGTACAACAACCACTTCGTGGCCGAGACGGGCTACAACTACAGCTACGGCATCGGCAAGGAGTCGCAACTCGTCGCCGAGCACAACGCGTTCACCCTGCCGGACGGGATCAGCGCGGCGAAGATCCTGAAGAGATGGACCGTGTCGCCGCTGACCGCCGACGACAACTACGTCAACGGCACGCTCACCGACCTGATCGCCGTCCACAACGCGGAGATCCCGGCGGAGGCCCTGGAGTCCGGCGCCGGCTGGACGCCCACCCTGCGCACCGGGATCGACCCGGCGAAGGCCGTCCCCCGGATCGTCGACTGCGGCGCGGGCGCCGGCCGCCTGCGCTGACGTCCCCGCCCGAGGCGCGGGCCGGGGCGCCCCACCCCCGGCCCGCCCCGGCGCCCCCTTTCCGTACGCCCCTCCCTCCCGTCCACCCGACCCGCACGAGCCGCACCGCGAAGGAGCAGCCGTATGCCCTCGCACCTCCCCCGCCCTCTCTCCCGCCGGGGTCTCCTTCTGGCGGGCGCCGGCGCGGGCGCCGCCCTCGGTCTCGCCCCGGGCCCCGCCCGGGCCGCGGCCCGCCCGCGCCCCTTCGGCCGCTACGGTTCACCGGCCGCCCGCACCACCCCGACCACCCTGTACGTCGACCAGGGCGGCCGGGGCGACTTCACCTCCGTCCAGGCCGCCGTGACCGCCGCGGCCGGCAGCGGCTGGACCCTGGTCATCGCGCCCGGCACCTACCGGGAGACGGTCGCCGTCGACGCCACCCGCACCGAGGCGACCTGGATCGGCGCCTCGCGGGACCCCCGGGACGTCGTGATCGTGTACGACAACGCGGCCGGCACGCCCAAGCCCGACGGTTCGGGCACCTACGGCACCACCGGCTCCGCCACCACCACCGTGCAGGCCGACGGTTTCACCGCCCGCTGGATCACCTTCGCCAACGACTGGCTGCGCGCCGACCACCCCGGCGTCACCGGCACCCAGGCCGTCGCGATCAAGGTGCAGGGCGACCGCTCGGCCTTCCACCACTGCCGCTTCCTCGGCCACCAGGACACGCTGTACGCCGACTCCCGCGCCCTGACCGCCTTCGCCCGCCAGTACTACGCCCACTGCTACGTCGAGGGCGACGTCGACTTCGTCTTCGGCCGGGCGACCGCCGTCTACGAGGACTGTCACTTCCGCACCCTGGACCGCGCCGACCTGGCCGGCGCCCCCTACGGCTTCGTGTTCGCGCCGTCCACCGCCGTCGCCAACCCGCGCGGCTATCTGGTGAGCCGGAGCCGGGTCGGCAGCGCGGCCCCGGACGCCTTCTACAAGCTGGCCCGGCCCTGGGTGCCCGGCTCCGACCCCACCGCCCGCCCGATGCTCACCGTCCGCGACACCCACCTGGGCGCCGGGATCGACGCGGCCGCGCCCTACACGAACATGTCTGCCACGTACCCGTGGCAGGACCAGCGGTTCGCCGAGTACCGCGACACCGGCCCCGGCGCCGCGATCACGGTCCCGGAGAACCGTCCCCAACTCACCGACGAGGAAGCCCGGTCGGCGACCCGGGAGGTCCATCTCGGGGACTGGGCGCCCTGGAAGGAGTGCTGACGGACATGCGTCGACGCACCCTTCTCACCGGCCTGGCCGGCGCCTTCGTCCCGGTGGCCGCCGGCCCCGCCGCGGCCCACGACGGCCGGGTCCTGCACGTACGCCCCGGCGACTCGGTGCAGCGGGCCGTGGACCGGGTGGACGGGCCCGGCCGGACGATCGTCGTGCACCCGGGCACCTACCGCGAGGTCGTCACCGTCCCGGCCGGCGCGGCGGAGCTGACCCTGCGCGGCGCCACCGGCGACCCGCGCGACACCGTCATCGTCCTCGATCGCGCCAACGGCACCCAGAAACCCGATGGTTCGGGCACCTACGGCACGGCCGGCTCCGCCACCTTCACCTCCTCGGCCCCCGGCCTCACCGTCCGCGACCTGACCCTCGCCAACGACTGGCTGCGCGCCGACCACCCGGACATCACCGGCACCCAGGCGGTCGCGGCCTACGTCACCGGGGACCGCTCGTACTTCGAGAACGTCCGTCTGCTGGCCCACCAGGACACCCTGTTCGCGGACACGACCGCCCTCGACGCCTTCGACCGCCAGTACTTCCGCCGTTGCCACATCGAGGGCGACGTCGACTTCGTCTTCGGCCGGGCGACCGCCGTCTTCGACCGCTGCCGCTTCCACGCCCTGCAACGGGACGTGACCTTCACCCCGAAGGGCATGGTCTTCGCCCCCGCCACGGCCCGCGCCAACCCCTACGGCTTCCTCGCCGTCCGCTGCCGGGTCACTTCCGGGGCCGAGGACGCGGCCTACAAGCTCGCCCGGCCCTGGGTGCCGTCGTACGAGACGACCGCCTGGCCCTCGCTGGTGGTCCGGGACACCTGGCTGGGCCCCGGCATCGACGCGGTGGCCCCGTACACCAACATGCGCGACGCCTACCCGTGGCAGACCATGCGCTTCCACGAGTACGCCGACTCCGGCCCCGGCGCGGCGATCACGGTCCCGGAGAACCGGCCGCAGCTCACGGCGCAGGAGGCCGCCGCGCACACCCCGCGGACGTACCTGCGCGACTGGCGGCCCCACGGCCGTCCCTGACCTCCCTGACCGAACCCCGGCGTTCCCGGTGCGCACGAAGTTCCCGTCCCGCGCACCCTCCCCCCACCCGACACAGTCGCATGACGAAAGGACCCCCACGCCATGACTCGTCGTACCGCTCTCGCGCTCACCACCGCCCTGGCCTTAGGGTCGGGCCTCGCGGTCCTGCCCACCCAGGCCCAGGCCGCGACCGTGGTCGTCAGCAACGTGACCGACCTGACCAGCGCCATCAAGAACGCCACCGCCGGCACCGTCATCCAGGTCCGCGGCGGCACCTACTACCCGACGGCCACCCTCCAGTCGACGGTCAACGGCACCTCCTCCTCGCCGGTCACGCTGACCGCGTACGGCTCGGAGACCGTCAAGATCGACGGCTCCTCGCTCCCGGACGGCGACTGGATCTTCAAGCTGACCGCCGACTACTGGAACGTCTCCAACATCACCTTCCAGAACTCCCCGGACAGCGCGGTCGTCTGCCAGTCCTGCACCGGCACCAACTGGACCAACATCAAGACCATCGACGGCGGTGACTCCGGCTTCACCCTCACCGGCGACGGCACGGTCGACAACACCGTCAAGTACCTCGACAGCTACGGCAACTACGACGCCGCCAACCACGGCGAGAACGCCGACGGCGTGGCCGTCAAGTTCGGCTCCGGCACCGGCAACCTCGTCACCGGCGCCCGCCTCTACAACAACTCGGACGACGGGATCGACTTCTGGTCCTTCTCCTCGCCCGTCACCGTCGAGCACACCTGGTCCTTCGGCAACGGCGTCAACCGCTGGTCCGACTCGGCGTTCGCCGGCGACGGCAACGGCTACAAGCTGGGCGGCGACGGCGAGGTGGTCGCCCATGTGGTCAACAACTCGGCCGCCTGGGGCAACGCGGGCAACGGCTTCACCGAGAACTCCAACACCGGCGCCATCGTCATCAACCGCACCACCGCGTACGCCAACGGCAACCGGGGCTACTACTTCGCCACCAGCGCCGCCCGCCTCGGCAAGAACCTGGCCGTGAGCAACGGCAGCGGCTCGGTCTCCAAGGGCTCCTCGGTGGTCTCGGCCGGCAACAACTGGGACAGCGGCATCAGCACCCCCGCCTTCAAGTCGACGGACGCCACGACCACGTACAACTCCCGCCAGTCCGGAGGCAATTTGCCCGCGACGACGTTCCTGACCACGGGCAGCACCACCATCGGCGCGACCATGGACTGACGACAGGGGCCGACCATTCCGGGGCGCTTGACCCGTTTTTTGCCCGTGCGGGAGGTATCGATCGGGCAACGGGTCTCGCGCCCACCCGGATGACGCGCGTAGAACTCGTGTCATGCATAAGCCACTTCGTCTCGCGGCGCTCGCCGCGGCGTGTGCCGTCACCGGTGTCGCCCTGTACGGCGCCGGTGCCGCCACGGCCGGCCAGTCCACCGCCAACTCCACCCGTGAGCCGTACAACATCGGGCTCCTGGTGAAGGACATCGACACCTACTACGGCATCACGACCGACAGCGCCGGCGTGTACCAGGCGTCCCCGGACAGCCCCTACGCCAAGGACCTCGCCCGGATCGACGCCGCCGCGCGCAAGCAGATCGACCAGGCCGCCCACAAGGCGGCGCACCACAAGGGCAAGAAGCCCGCGGTCGTCTTCGACATCGACGACACGCTGCTGCTCAGCCTCGACTACGAGAAGCGCTACAACTACACGTACAACGGCACCACGTGGGCGGAGTACGTCGACAAGGCCGACCGCCCGGGCGTCTTCGGCAGCGCGGAGCTCGTGCGCTACGCCCACGCCAAGGGCGTCGAGGTCTTCTACAACTCGGGTCTGAGCGAGGCGCAGCGCACCGCGGCCGTCGCGAACCTGAAGAAGATCGGCGCCGATGTGAACCTCGACGCCGGCCACATGTTCCTCAAGGACAAGGCGAACCCGCCGGCCTACCTCGCCGCCTGCGCCACCCCGGGCACCTGGACCTGCACGACCGTGCAGTACAAGTCCGGTACCCGCAAGCACATCGAGAGCCTCGGGTACGACATCGTCGCCAACTTCGGCGACCAGTACTCCGACCTGGACGGCGGCTACGCCGACCGCACGTACAAGCTGCCGAACCCGACGTACTTCGTCAGCTAGCACCGCAGCGGGCGGCGTTCGCCGCGAGCAGCAGAAGGGGCCCCCTTCCCCGCCCGTGAGGGCGGGGAAGGGGGCCCCTTCCGGTCGGGCTCAGCCCAGGCGCTGGATCGTGGCCCAGGTCTCCGAGCGGAGGGTGGTGGCGGTGCCGAGGGTGGTGGCGGTGCCGGGGTAGAGCTGGAGGTCGCCGGCGGCGTTGGTGGCGTAGACGTCGGGGATGCCGTCGCCGGTGACGTCCGGGCTGCCGTAGACCAGCGGGTGGTCGGTGTAGAGCCAGGTGCCGGAGACGTAGGTGTCGTCGCCGTCCAGGCTCGCGGCGGACGAGCCCAGGCTGGCGAGGACCGTGCCCACCCCGCTGCTGTCGAGGATGCCCTTGCGCAGGATGATGTTGCCGGCCGCCGTGCGGTACGTCATGTCGGCCGCGCCGTCGCCGTTGTAGTCGGCGATGGCGAGGAAGTCCCGCTCCGTGGCGCCCCAGGCGGAGGACGTCATCTTGGTCGCCGCGCTGAACGTGGCGCCGCTGTAGCCGCTGAGGATCCACAGCTCGTTGCCGAGCGCCCCGCCGGCCACGAACAGCTCCGGCCGTCCGTCCCCGGTGATGTCGCCCGCCGACTTGATCTCCGAGTAGGTGGAGGGGGCGGGGGCGTTCGCCGGGAGGCGTACCTCGACACGCTTGGTGACGTCGATGGCGCCGTAGCCGTCGCCCGGGTAGATGAACAGGCGGCCGTCCGGTGTGCGGATCACCCAGTCGGTGACGCCGTCGCCGTTGAGGAAGTCCCCGTTGTGGGTGACCAGGGCGTAGTTGTTCTTGCCGTCCCAGATGTGCGGGGCGGTGTTGCCGTTGTTGATCAGGGTGCCCTTTTTGTGGGTGCCGTAGGCGTTGGACAGCCAGGTGCCGTTCTGCGAGATCGAGTTGATCCAGAGGTTTCCGGCGGCGGTGACATCGCCGAAGTCGGCGCTTCCGTCGCCGTTGAGGTCACCGGGACCGTCGGGGAGCGTGCGCGGCTTGACGTAGAAGAAGTACTTGCGCGGATTGGGGGATATGTTGCCCGCCGCGTCGACGGCCTTGACGTACAGGGTGTTCGGGCCGGCCGCCGGGGGCTGGATGCCGGTGATGGTGGCCGTCTTGACGGCCGTCGTGCAGGACTTGGTCAGACCGCCCGAGGTGCCCTGCGATCCGCCCGCGCAGGCGTAACCGGCGTAGCTGGTGGAGTTGATGGACCAGACGAACTTCACGATGTCGGTCTCGGAGGCCGAGCCGACCGCGAAGGTGAAGCCTCCGGAGTTGCCGAAGGGCTTGGCGGACCAGGCGTCGGGCACGCTGTCGCCGTCGTTGTCGCCGGGGAAGTCGGTGGAGACGACCTCCGCGGGGGAGTCGGGCAGGTTGGTGTCGTAGTTGAAGCGGCACACGCCGTCCCCGCCGGTGGGCGCCCAGCCGCTGCTGACCTTGGCGTCCCAGGCCCGTACCCGCCACGAGTAGTCGATCCCGGTGGTGGTCAGATACGACCTGATCGAGATCCCGCCGACCTCACCGTCGTCCACGCTCTTGGTGAAGGTCTTCTTGGTGGTGTCGGACTTGCCGGTCTGCCAGAGCTCGAACTCCAGCTTGGTCAGGTCGCTGTCCGGGTCGGTCGCCTTGCCGCTGATGGTGATCGTGTCCGCCTTGCCGACCTTGATGTACGGCGAGGTGGAGGTGTCGCAGGAGCCGGGGCTCATGGTGACGGACGTCGGCGTGTTCGGCTTCCGGTTGTACGTGACGGCCAGCGTCGGGGAGCCGTCGTTCTCGGCCTTGAACTTCTTCCAGGAGTAGGTGTCCGTCTCCAGGCTGCTGGCGGAGCTCGTCGGCGCGGAGGACGAGGTGGAGGCCACCAGGCCCAGGTTGAAGCTGGTCGCGCCGTCGTCCGCCGCGTCCTGGAGCAGCGAGGTGACGGTGAAGTTGACGTACGCGTCGGGGCAGGAGCTGTTGGACTTCCAGCCGTAGGCGAAGGACTTGGACGTGATCTTCCGCTTCCAGGACGGCTGCCGGTTCCAGGTGGTCTTGGAGGTGAAGTCGCCCGTGCCCCAGAGCTGCACCGTGCGCTTGCTGCACGACCAGGAGTGGGTCTCCAGGACCTTCAGGGTGGCGCTGGAGACGTCCGCGCCGGTGATGGCCTTCTTCAGCTTCATGCGGAAGAACGAGCGGGCCGTGCCCCAGGTCTCCCGCTCGAAGCCGACGCGGGCTTCCTTGGTGTCCTCGTTGTAGTTCGCGCCGTCGTAGAAGCTGGAGCTCGGGTACCGCTTGTAGACCGTGGTCCAGTTGGCGCGGATACCGCTGGTGGAGGGGTCGAGGAAGAGCGGGTAGGTCAGGCCCTCGGTGTCCGCGAGGTAGTTGCTCGGCGGAGTGATCGTCAGCACACCGTCGCCGAACTCGGCGGCGGCCGTGGTGGCGTGGGCGCCCTCGCCGGGGCCGTTCGCGGCGGGCAGGGCGAGGGTGCCGGAGGCGGACGTCCGTACGCCGTCGTAGGCGACGGGGTCGGCACCGCTCCTGGGACCGTCCGGGTTCTCGTTCGGGACCTCGTCGGCCGGCACGTCGTCCGGGTTCTCCCGCGCGGGCGCCTTCTCGACGACCTCGGGGTCCTCGTTGCCGCCGGTCGCGGCCTCGGCCTCGGCGCCGGTCGCCTCGGCCCCGGTGTCATGCGTCCCGGCGGAGTCCCACAGGAACGGTGTGGGGGAGACGGCTATCTCGTTGCCCGAACCGTCCTTGCCCGTCAGCACGTCGGTGCCGGGGTCAAGGACGAAGGAGAGGTCGGGGGAGGTGACGCGGTAGCGCGGCGGGTCGGCGGCGAGCCGCTCCGCGGCCTCGGGCGTGTGCACGACCAGGACGTGCGTGAAGCCGGTGTCCCGGGCGGACAGCATCAGGTCCACGCCGGGCCGGACGCCCTCGTACAGCGCGCGGTTGTCCTCGACCACCGGCTCGGGCAGTTCGCCCGGCCACTCGAACTCGATCTCGTGGCCCTCGGCGGTCATCGTCAGCAGCGGGGTCCACGAGGTCCCGGCCGCGCTGTCGACCTGTTCGGCGGAGCCGGCTCCGGTGCGGAACACCGCCGACCGGACGGCAGTGCCGGATCGTCGGGACGACGCCTTCCGGGCGCCACCGCCACCGCGTCCTCCGGCCGAGAAGGTCACCGGATAGGGGCTGTTGACGGTGTGCCAGCCCTTTTCGCCCTTGCGCAGACTGGTGTCGACCGGCGCCCATTCACCCTGTGCGTTCTTCGTGCGCAGGGGCGCGACGGAGACCGTGTAGGTAAAAGTTCCGTCAGGATTTGCGTATGTGGTCGAGAACTCGTCGGTCAACGCCGCGACTTCGACCTGCTTGCCGCTCCTGCGCGCGCGTGACTGCGCCTCGTCCTCGTCGACCGGCCGCGTGGCCCGCTTGGTCCTGGCATCGGAGACGGTGTCGCCGTCGTCCCGCAGCGCGAGCAGCGCGCCGCCGGCGGCCAGCACGGCCAGTGCCGCCGCCGCAGCCACGGCACGTCGAACGCGCCGTCTACCAGGGGGACTTGGTTTCACGGCGGTGTCGAGGTCGCTCAAGGGGCCCTTCTCCACAACAGGCTGGGCCGCGCTGCGGCGGGCGCCGCGGCGGCATGGTTCTTCCGGTGTGCCCTCAAAGCCTGGTGACAGGTCGTGGTGAGCGCTCGACGCGCCGGATCGGGCCGTTGGAGTATGAACAGCTCCTCCCGACCAGATCAACACCCATTGATCACAGGTGTGGTGGGCGCGGTCACGCAACGACTAGGCAAAAGCTGTTGGTCGCAATTTTTGCTCTTCTTTGTCTGTTTTTGGCCGGTGACATAACTAACACGGGCCCGATGAGTCTTGACGGCGATCTTCACGTTGTCTTTATTTTCGTGCTTGACCTGTAGATCAACTCCCACCAAGTGCCACCGCTTCGGACGGTTTTGATGGGCTGTCACGAAGGAAGAGCCAACTTGACCGTGCGTACGGTGCTGTCCTGGTGCGGCAGGGGTTCGCTGGCGAGATCGCCTCGTGAACGCCTGGTCCGCCGCAGAGCAAGGGTCGGCGTCGTCGCCGGGCTGGTTCTCGCCCTCAACGTCACACTGCTGCCCGACGCCGTCGCGTTCGGTCCCGACGTCCCCCGTACGGCGGTCGAGCTCGCGGACCTCCAGGAGACGGACGCCGTCCCGGTCGACGAGAAACTGACCGACGATCTCGAGGAGCTCTCCGGTTCCGCCGCGACCGATCCCCAGCAGGCGTACGCGCCCGCGGCGGTCGCCGAGGTACCCCAGGCCTCCGGCACCAAGGCCGTCGACAACCTGACCGCGGGCGGCACGACCGAGGTCGCGAAGTCGACCGACGGCACGATGTCCATCGGCGTCGGCGCCCCCGACGGTGCCACCCCCGCCGAGGCCGACGCGCTCGAAGGCCAGTGGAGCGTCGCCGCCGCACCCGAGGCCGACGCCGTCGCGAACGGTGCCCAGGGCTTCCTGCTCGCGGTCGACGCCCCCGCCACCGCCACCGGTGACGCGGTCGTCTCCATCGACGCCACCAAGCTCGCCGAGACCTACAGCGCCCAGTGGCTCGACCGGCTCTCCTTCACCCTGATGCCGGCCTGCTACGCCGACACCCCAGACCTGGAGGAGTGCTCCACCGGCATCCCGGTGACCACCGAGGTCGAGCGCACCGGCTCCACCGTCACCGTGCCGGTGGACGCCGGAGACTCCTCGGGCTCCGAGGCCGACACCGGCGAGGACAGCGCCTCCGACGAGGTCACGGGCGACACCGACACCACCATCGACGTACCCGAGACCCTGGTCAACGTCACCCTGGACACCGCCGACCTGCACTCGGTCGCCGCCGGGCAGTCCACCACGAACACCGCGGTGAGCACGGACGCCGGCCACGTCGACTCCGCGGTCTGGCACGAGAGCGCGGCCGACGCCGTCCAGCAGATCGCCTCCTCCTCCGGCGGCGGCCTCCTCGTGGGCAGCTCCTACGGTGCCGGCGCGGGCGGCGACTTCTCCGCCAGCCCGATCGTCTCGGCGGGTTCCTGGACCGCGGGCGGCTCCTCCGGCGCCTTCAGCTACTCCTACACGATGGCCGCCCCGCAGGTCCCCTCCGGCCCGACGCCCAACGTCACCCTCAGCTACAACTCGCAGACCTCGGACGGCCGTACGTCGTCCACCAACAACCAGGTCTCGTGGGTCGGCGAGGGCTGGGACTACAACCCCGGCGCCATCACCCGCACCTTCGTGGGCTGCGCCGCCGACACCGCCGACGCCAACAACGCCAAGCACTTCACCGGCGACCAGTGCTGGGGCTCGTCCAACGCGGTCCTCTCCCTGAACGGCACCACCACCGAGCTGGTGCGCGACGACACCACCAAGGAGTGGAAGGGCGCGCGCGGCGAGAACATGCGCGTCGAGCTGCTGACCGAGGCCGACTACAAGAAGGTCATCGCCGACGCGACGGGCGTGTCGGCATCGGACGTCACCTACAGCTCCAACAACGGTGACGACAACGGTGAGTTCTGGCGCGTCACCACCGACGACGGCACCCAGTACTTCTTCGGTCTGAACCGGCTCCCGGGCTGGTCCTCCGGCAAGGCCGAGACCAAGTCGGTGCTGAACGTGCCGGTCGCCGGCAACCACTCCGAGGACCCCTGCCACGCCACGAAGTTCGAGGACTCCTTCTGCGACCAGGGCTGGCGCTTCCAGCTCGACTACGTCGTGGACACCAACGGCAACGCGATGTCGCTGTGGTGGGAGAAGGAGAAGAACGCCTACGCGCGCAACATGAAGGAGGCCAAGGCGGTCGAGTACGACCGCGGCGGCTACCTCTCCCACATCGACTACGGCCAGCGCGCCACCACCCTCTTCTCCGCCGAGCCGCTCGGCCGGGTCAGGTTCAACGCCGCCGAGCGCTGCTTCGACGACCCCGCCCTGAACGTGGCGTGCTCGAACAGCAACTTCGACTCCAAGCAGTCCGACCGGACCCGGCCCTGGTTCGACACCCCCGCCGACCTGGCCTGCGCGACCGGCAAGAAGTGCTCCACGTACGCGCCGACGTTCTGGTCCCGCAAGCGCCTCGCCTCCGTCGACGCCTGCACCCAGCGCGAGCAGGGCGTGACGCTGACCGAGTACTCCTCGGACGCCGACGGCAACGAGACCGGCCAGCGCAACGCCTGCGGTCTGGAGGGTGACTCGGCGAGCACGACCTCGCTGTCGAAGGTCGACTCCTGGGGCCTGAAGCAGTCCTTCCCGTGGAACCTCACCGGGGAGTACACCGCGCTCTGGCTGGAGTCCATCACCCGCACCGGCTACGCCGTGGACGGCTCCACCAGCCGGCTGAACCCGGTCTCCTTCGGCCACAACGAGAACGCGCTGCCCAACCGGGTCAAGAAGAACTCCTCCGACACCGACCCGCTGTTCGCGCGGCTGCGCATCCAGGACGTCGTCTCCGAGTACGGCGGCCGCACGCACGTCGAATACAAGGCGCCCGAGGGCAAGTGCCTCACCGGCGCCACCCGGCCGGCGATCGACGAGAACCACTCCCTCTGCTACCCGGCGTACTGGCACGCCGACGGTGAGCTGGAGGACAAGCGGATCTCCTGGTTCCATAAGTACGTCATCGACAAGGTGACCGAGTTCCCGCGTCTCGCCGACGCGCAGAACATCGTGACGACGTACGACTACGCCACCGACAGCGACGCCGTCGACGGCGCGCTGTGGGCCAAGAGCCAGTCGGAGTTCTCGCGCCCCAAGAAGCGCACCTGGGACGACTTCCGCGGCTACCCGGTCGTCACCACGACCACCGGCGCCACGGACGCGAACGAAGGCAGCGTCGCCTCCAAGTCCGTCACCCGCTACTTCCGCGGCATGAACGACGACGTCGTCGCCGACGAGACCCCGGAGAAGTCCTCCGACGACGTCAAGCGCTCCGTCGTGACGACCGACATCACCGGCGCGACCCTGGCGACCGACCGCAAGGCGTACGCCGGCATGGTCGCCGAGTCGCTCACCTACCCCGACACGTCGGCCGACACCGCCACCGGCTGGATCGCCCGCACGATCAACATCCCCGACGCCCCGGTCCGGCTGGCCACCCGCAACCGCACCGACGGCCCGGACGTGGTCTCCGAGCGCGTCACGCTCGGCAGGACGACGACCATCTCCAAGGCCTCGGTCAAGGGACCGGACGGCTCGTACCTGCGCACGGTGACCTCCGAGACCGAGTACGACCCCACGTACGGCCTGCCGACGAAGGTCAAGGACTACGGCGACACGGCCGTCTCCGGCGACGAGTCGTGCACCGCCACCTCGTACGTGCACAACACGTCCGGCACGAATTACCTGATCGGCCTGGTCGCCCGGACCGTCACCACCAGCGGCACCAGCACCTGCTCCACCGACCTGTCCAGCGCCACCGGCTCCACGCTGGTCACCGGCTCGCGCATGTACTACGACGGCGCGACCTCCTCCACCGCCACGCCCACCAAGGGCCTGGTGACGAAGACGGAGGCGCCGACCGGCGCCGGCACCGGCTGGGAGACCAGCAACCCCGAGTCGCGCACCGAGTACGACCCCACCGGCCGCGTCACGAAGGTCACCGACCCCACGGGCGTGGTCAACAAGACGACGTACCTCCCCGACAGCGGCCAGGTCTACACGATCGAGACGATCACCGGCAGCAAGGTCGTCGACGGGACCGAGACCGGCTTCAAGGACACCACCGTCCTGGAGCCCGGCCGCGGGGTCACCATCAGGTCGACCGACGCCAACAACCGGGTCGAGTCCTACGAGTACGACCCGCTGGGCCGCGCCGTCGCCGCCTGGGACGCCACCCAGACCGCCACCGACGACCCGACCGTCAAGTACACGTACAACATCGACCCGAAGAAGCCGGTGTCGGTGGTGGCGGAGTCCCTCTCCGACAACCCCAGCACCGCGGCGGGCGACGGGACGTACGAGTCCTCCACCACGATCTACGACGGTCTCGGCCGCGAACGGCAGACCCAGACCCCGGCGGTCGACGGCGGCCGGCTGATCACCGACACGCTCCACAACAACGCCGGTCAGGTCCGCTACACCCGCAACGCGTACTACATGGAGGGCGACCCGGACACCGAACTGGTCGTCCCGGCCTCCGAGTCGCTGGTCCCCAACGCGACCTCGTACACGTACGACGGCCTGGGCCGCGTGCTCACGGTCACGCCGGTGCACAGCTCCTTCGCGCAGACGGGCGCGACGTACTACAAGAGCGACGGCTCGGTGGCGCACAAGAGCCAGGACCGCCGCACCCGTTACGAGTACGGCCTCGACTACACGGTGATCCGCCAGCCCCAGGGCACGCCCGCCTCCCGGGTGTGGACCGACGCGCTGGGCCGCACGACGCAGCAGGACACCTTCAGCGACGCCTCGCTGACCGAGGCCGGCGCGATCAGCACGACGTACGACTACGACCTGCGCGGTGACATGGTCACCAGCACCGACGACGTCGGCAACACGCGGACGTGGAAGTACGACGCGCTGGGCCGGGTCACCGACACGACCGACCCGGACGCCGGGGCTGCCCACACCGACTACGACGCCTACGGCCGTGTCGACAAGGCGACCGACGCCCGCGGTCAGACCGTCTCGTACACCTACGAGCGGCTGAACCGCGTCGAGCAGGTCAAGGTCACCCCGAAGGGCTCCACCACCTCCACCCTCGCGCAGACGTACGCCTACGACGGCGCGACCGGCGGCAAGGGCCAGCTCGCCTCGGCGACCCGCTACACCGACGGCAAGGCGTACACCACCACGATCGGCGGCTACACCTCCGACTACCAGCCCACGGACATGACCACGGCCCTGCCGCCGGGGTCCACCGCGGGCCTGACCGCCGACGGCTTCGCCACCCAGTACAAGTACACGTACAAGTACAACGCCGACGGCCAGCTGGAGACGTACACGGCGCCGGCGGCCGGCGGCCTCGACGCCGAGGACGTCGTCACCCGCTACAACAAGGCCGGCCTGCCGATCTCGGTCTCCGGCAAGAACTGGTACGCCACCGAGGCCTCCTACTCCCCCTACGGCCAGGTGCTCCGCTCCACCACCGGTGAGCAGGGCCACCGGCTGTGGCAGGAGAACACCTTCAACGAGTCCACCGGTGAGCTGCTGACCAGCAGGCTCGTGCGGGAGAGCGCCACCGACACCACCGTCGTCCCCGGCAGTGAGGTCAGCAAGCGCTCCTACGCCTACGACCCGTCGGGCAACGTCCTGTCCGTCGCGGACAAGACGGGCACCGCGACCGACCAGCAGTGCTTCAAGTACGACGTGCTCGGCCAGCTGAAGGAGGCGTGGACGACGCCGGGCGGCGGCGCCTGCACCGCCTCCGGCAAGACCACCGCCGAGCCGGTCTACACCGACGGCAAGGTCAACGTCTCGTCCAACGGCGACGGTTACTGGCAGTCGTACGACTACGACGCCCTCGGCAACCGCACCAGGAAGACGGCCTACAAGGCCGACCCGACCTTCGCCTCCGGGGTGCGCGACACCAAGGGCGACGTCGTCACCGACTACGCCTACGGCACCAGCGACACCGCGAAGAACGACCAGCCGCACACGCTGACCTCGTACACCACGAAGTCGACGACGGCGGCGGGCGCGGCGGTCACCACCCGCTCGACGCAGACCTACGACGCCGCGGGTTCGATGGAGACCCGCTCCACCGGCGGCGACACGGCCCAGACCATGACCTGGACCTGGGACGGCAAGGCCGAGTCCGTCACCGGCTTCGGCGCCGACGGCTCCGGGGCCTGGATCGGCGTCGGCGACCTCTGCATGGACCTCTCGGGCGGGACCGCCACGGCCGGCACCGCCATCCAGATCTACGTCTGCAACGGCAACAAGTCGCAGCAGTTCCGCTTCAAGGCCACCGACACCGACAGCAACGGCACGGTCGAGGACGCGACGATCGGCCAGCTCATCGTGGGCGGGCAGTGCTTCCAGCCGGGCAGCGCCACCGCGGGTTCGGCCGTCGTCATCCAGGCCTGTGACAAGGGCACGGCGGCGACGCAGCGCTGGCAGACCCTGAGCACCGGCCAGGTCAAGTACGTCACGAGCACCTCGACGAACCTGTGCCTGTCGGCCCCGGCGACGACGGTCGGCACCGACCTCACCCTGGCGACCTGCAACTCCACCGTCGCCGGACAGATATGGAAGCCCGCGTCCAAGACGACGTACGTCTACGACGCGATGGGCAACCGGCTGCTGGAGCGCACCAGCGCCGGCGCGATCCTGAACCTTCCCGACACCAAGGTCTCGCTGACCACGGCCGGCAAGGTCCGTTACGTCGAGCGCACGTACGCCGGCATCGGCGGCCCGTCGGTGACCCGGTTCCGCGAGGGCGCCAACAACACGGCCGGCGTCAGCGAGCACCTGTTCGCCCAGGCGACCGACCTCAACGGCACCCCGCTGGCGGAGGTCCGCCTGGACGGCGGGATGCAGGTCCGGGTGCAGAAGAGGGACCCGTGGGGCGAGGAGCGTGCGGTGAGCATGCCCATGCGCACGCACACCGGGTTCCACACGGGTGACGACGACGTGGAGACGGGCCTGACCCATATGGGCGCCCGCGAGTACGACCCGGGCACGGGCCGCTTCATCTCGGCGGACCCGGTCCTGGACGACAGCGACCCGCTCCAGGCCAACGGCTACTCGTACGCGAACAACAACCCGGTGACGCACTCGGACCCCTCGGGTCTGACGTCCTCCGCCTCCAGCTTCGACGCCTCGATCGCGGCGCTGGACGCGAAGATCGCCGAGTACCAGAAGACCCTGGGCCGCTCCATCGGCGACGTGATCCTCGCGACCGGCTGGGCCGTGTTCAAGGAGTTCATCGGCTGGAACGACGTCGTCGGCTGCTTCACCCAGGGCGACCTGTGGGCCTGCGGAAGCCTCCTGATGGACGCCATCCCGTGGACCTCGGTCTTCTCCAAGGGCAAGAAGATGTGGCGCGCCTTCAAGGGCACCATGAGCGCGGTCAAGGCGTTCAAGGCGGCCAAGCGCGTGGCCGAGATCGGCCTGAAGGCGGCGAAGGCGGCCAAGGCCGCGCTGATCAAGGCGAAGAAGGCGGCGGAAGCAGCCGCGGCAGAAGCCAAACGAAAAGCCCGAGCAGCAGCCAAACGCGCAGCCGAGGCAGCCAAGAAGAAGTCCCATACGGGCTCGAAGGGTGCCCGGGGCAACCCGGTTCAGACCAAGGCACGCACGCAGGCCCAGTCCAAGGGCTCGAAGGGCGGCGGCAAGGCGGAGGAGAAGTCCGGCGGTTCGAGGGACGGGTCCGGCAAGGAGGACTCGGGCGGCGGCGGCTCGGAGCCGGCCCCGTCCTGCACGACCAACAGTTTCACGCCCGAGACCCGGGTCCTGATGGCCGACGGTTCCACCAAGGCGATCAAGGACGTCAAGGCTGGCGACAAGGTCTTGGCGACCGACCCGGAGACCGGCGAGACGCGGGCACAGACGGTCACCGCCGAGATCCTCGGCAAGGGCGTCAAGCATCTGGTCAAGGTCACCGTCGACGTCGACGGCAAGAAGGGCTCGAAGACCGCCGAGGTCACTGCGACCGACAAGCACCCCTTCTGGGTCCCCGAGCTCGGCGACTGGATCGACGCGACCGACCTCAAGGCGGGCGAGTGGCTGCGCACCAGCGCCGGCACGCTGGTCCAGATCACGGCGGTCGAGCGTTGGACCGTGCAGGACGCCACGGTCCACAACCTCACCGTCAGCATGGTGCACACGTACTACGTGCTCGCGGGTAGTGCGCCCCTCCTCGTGCACAACTGTCTCGAGGACAACATCTCGGAAGCCATGGACGGTCTCGGCGACCACGTCACCAGCGCCGTGCCGACAGACGCCAACGGTTCCGTGATCGGTTCGGAGTTCAGAAGCGGCAACGACGCGGCTCAGCGTCGCGCCAACGGCATGCTTCAGCAGGCCAGCGGCCGCAACGTCCAGTGGGACGCCGCGGCACACGCGGAGCCGAAGGTTGCTCTCTGGATGAATGACGAGGGCATCGACTTTGCGAATATCGTCATCAACAACCACTACGTCTGCGGTGGCGCTGGAGGGCAGGGCTGCGTGAACATCCTTCCGCATGTCCTCGAAAGCGGACGGTCGGTAAATGTCTGGTACCGCGACCTGCAAGGAGTCCTGCGGAATACCGGACTGATACACGGCAGGGCTCCGAGGAGAAGCCCATAGGTGACCGCTCGGCCCGAACTCTTCGCCCGATAGGATGGATGTACACGCCGGAGAAAGGGAACGATTACCGTGGCGATGCGATGTGGAGCGCTCGGCGAGACCGAACGGGCCCAATGGTCCGCGAGTCCGCTTGAAACGGTGGGGCCTCTTCGCTTCGGGATGACCCGTGACGAAGTGGAAGAGGCGCTGCGCCCGATTGCGGTGAGGGCCTTCGAGACAGGCGGTGTTCCCGGATCGAGCGGTGGTGTCGTGTTTGACCTCCTCGAGGCGGCACCCCTGGCGCCGGCCTCGGTGTTGTCAACGTATTACGACACGTCCGATCTGCTGGCCTGTGTGGCGATCGATGCACGCAACGGTCCGCAGGTCGTTCTGGCTGGCATGCGATGGGTGGGACGGGTACCGTCCGAACTGGAAGACCAGTTCATCGATTATCTGGAGGCACGCGACCGGATGGTGACGTATAACCAGCACGGGGATTCCTCCTGCAATGTGCTGGGTGTCGTGGCGCGGGCCCAGCGCGTGGACGACGTGGTGCTGAGCCGTCCGGTTTTCGTCTCACGTGAATGGTCCGACCGCTGTGGCGACGTTTCGGAAGGCCCCGTCCCGCAAAGTGAGTGGCAAGTTCGCTGAAGAACTGGTCGGTCTCCCGGGCGAGCGGATTCAACACTCTCGTAAACGGGCGCTCGCACGATTGAGCCGTAAGGCGGGGGACCGGTGCAAGATGCCGCTCGGGGTGTCGCTCTCGCGGAGGTGGAACGTGGCGGGTGCGGGTTCGAGGTGGTTGTTGCCGCAGGACCCGCCGGAGGGATGACGTCTGCCAGTTGTCCAGGGTGGTCACGGCTCGCCTCGCAGTCCTTCGCCAGCCTGTTGAGCAAGTCGTGCGACCAGGTCGGGTCCAGTCATTCCGCCTCCGACCTGAGCTTCGGAGTCCTGGAATCCCTGGACGCCGCCCTGCGGACCACCGACCCGGGTACCGCCGCGGTCTTCGGGCAGTTTGCCGACTCGTGCCTGGCGGATCCCCAGGCCCGGCAGATGTGGAGGGGCCTGATGACGGCAACGCAGTACTTCTGGCGGAACTCGTTCGCCGAGGAAGGGCGTGAGGAGAGCCGCGAGGAGGGGCGTGTCCAGAAGGGGGTCGAGATGCCCCTGAACATCCTTGCGGGGTGCGGTGTTCCGGTTCCCGATTCCGTCCGCTCCCGGGTGGAGACGTGCGCCGACGGAGAACTTCTCGACCTCTGGGCGCGTCGTGCCCTGCAGGTGGACGACGCGGAAGACCTCTTCCGGGACTGCGGCGTCGCCGACGACCGTGCCCACGGGTGGTTTCCTCTCGGTGCGGCTTGCGGCTTGCGGCTTGCGGCTTGCGGCGTCCTGCGGAGACGTCGGGCGTGCCACCCGGATGACAGGGGCGCCTGACGCGGGGGACGGGAGCCGGGAGTGTGGCAGTGGTCGACTGCCGCTTGCGTGCGGGACTTCGAACTTCGTTGACCCAGGCGGCCGACCGCCGACCGGGACCACCGGGACCCCCTCAGCGGTACAAGCTGAATGCTCGATGGCAGTGCACGTAAGCATGCGCTGCCATCGGCCTTTTTGGGCAACGGGGTTCAAGGTGTCGAGACGGCCTTGTTCGGTCGGCGATGGTCTCGGGGTACAGAAGGGGGCCTTGAAGGCGTAGGTGTGTAGCTGCGCTCAACCGTCGTATATGTGTGGGGCTTCGGGCGCGTGTGGTCGCTCCAGTCTGATTCCGTAACACGAAGAAAACCTGAAAGTGCTTGGAGAGGGGAACAATCCAGCCAGCATCCGCACACCGAGCACGCAGGCAACGAGGAGAATCGCCATGTCCGAAGCGCAGAAGGTCGACAACCGGCCAAGTGCCGCACCACCGGCGGCAGGTGGGGTCGACGGGTTCTTCAAGATATCCGCCAGAGGCTCCAGCATCGGCCGGGAGATACGCGGCGGCTTCGCCACGTTCTTCACCATGGCCTACATCCTCGTCCTGAACCCCATCATCCTCGGCAGCGCCAAGGACAAGTTCGGGCACACGCTCGACACCGGCCAACTGGTCACCGCCACCGCGCTGGTGGCGTGCGTGATGACCGTCATCATGGGGATCGGCGGCAATCTTCCGCTCGCCATCGCCGCGGGCCTCGGCCTCAACGCCGTCGTCGCCTTCCAGATCGCCCCGCTGATGAGCTGGGACGACGCGATGGGCCTCGTCGTCCTCGAAGGCGTCCTGATCTGCGTCCTGGTGCTCACCGGCCTCCGGGAAGCGATCATGAACGCGATCCCGCAGCAGCTCAAGCAGGCGATCGGCGTCGGCATCGGCCTGTTCATCGCGTTCATCGGCTTCGTGGACGCCGGGTTCGTCAGCCGCATCCCGGACGCGGCGAACACCACCGTGCCCGTGCAGCTCGGCGCCGTCGGCCGGCTCACCGGCTGGCCCGTCCTGGTCTTCTGCCTCGGTGTGCTGCTCACCATCGCGCTGCTCGCGCGCAAGGTGAAGGGCGCCATCCTCATCAGCATCGTGACCATGACCGTCGTCGCGATCGTCATCGACGCCGTCGCCGACATCAAGAGCTGGGGACTCACCACCCCCAAGGTGCCGGACAAGATCGTCGACAGCCCGGACTTCGGCCTCGTCGGTCACTTCAGCCTGTTCGGCGGCTTCGCCGAGGCCGGTGCGCTCACCGCGGTCCTGCTGGTCTTCACCCTGGTCCTGTCGGACTTCTTCGACGCCATGGGCACCATCGTCGGGATCAGCGCCGAGGCGGGGCTGCTCGACGAGCAGGGGCAGGTGCCGGGCATCGGCCGGGTGCTGTTCATCGACGGCGCCGCCGCCGTCGCGGGCGGGCTGGGCTCCGCCTCCTCCAACACCGCCTACATCGAGTCCGCGGCGGGCGTCGGCGAGGGCGCTCGCACCGGCTTCGCCAACCTGGTCACCGGCGGCCTGTTCGGTCTCGCGCTCTTCCTCACCCCGCTGCTGACCATCGTCCCGCTCCAGGCCGCGGCGCCCGCGCTGATCGCGGTCGGGTTCCTGATGATGACCCACGTCAAGCACATCGACTGGGACAAGTTCGAGATCGCGATCCCGGCGTTCCTGACCATCGTCGCGATGCCGTTCACGTACTCCATCACCGACGGCATCGGCGCCGGTTTCCTCGCCTACGTCGTCATCAAGACGGTGCTGGGCAAGGCCAAGGAGGTCAACTGGCTGCTGTGGGCCGTCTCGGCGCTGTTCCTGGTGTACTTCGCGATCGATCCCGTGGAGCAGCTCCTCGGGGTCAAGTAGGACCGGCGGGGGCGGCCCGGCCGGACCGCCCCCTGCCCGGCCGCTACTTGAGCGCCGCCTTCATCGTCGCCCTGGCCACCGGCGCGGCCAGCCCGTTGCCGCTGACCTCCGAGCGGGCCGCGTCCGACTGCTCGACCACGACCGCCACGGCGACCTCCTCGCCGGTCGAGTCGGACGTGCCGTACGACGTGAACCAGGCGTACGGCGTCTTGCTGTTGTTCTCGCCGTGCTGGGCCGTGCCCGTCTTGCCGCCCACGGTCACCCCGTCGATGAGGGCGTTCGTGCCGGTGCCCTGCTCGACGACCGTCTGCATCGCCGACCGGAGCTGCTTGGCGGTGGCGGAGCCGACGACCTGGGTGCCGGTCGCCTCGTCGTCGTAGTTCTTCAGCACGTCGCCGCCGCCGTCGGTGATCTGCGCGACCATGTGCGGCGAGACCAGCTTCCCGTCGTTGGCGATGGCCGCGGACACCATGGCCATCTGGAGCGGGGTCGCGGTGACGTCGAACTGGCCGATGCCCGACAGGGCCGTCTGCGCCTCGTCCATGCCCGACGGGTACACGCTGGCGTAGGCCCGGACCGGGACGTCCTGGGTGTCGTCGTCGAAGCCGAACTTCTCCGCCATGGCCCGGACCTTGTCCTGCCCGAGCTGCACGGCCATGTGCCCGAAGACGTTGTTGCAGGAGTACTGCAACGCGACCCGGATCGTGGCGTCCGCGCACGGCGCCGAGGCGTTCTCGTTCCTCAGGGGCGTGCTGGTCCCGGGCAGGGTGTACGGGGCGGGGTTGTCGGTGTGCTGGTCCACCGACGTGTACAGCCCGTTCTCCAGCGCGGCGGCCGCCACCACCAGCTTGAAGGTCGAGCCCGGCGGCAGCGGCTGGCGCAGCGCCCGGTTGGTCAGCGGCTTCTCGGCGTCGGCGGTGAGCCGCTGCCACGCCGTCCCCGCGGTGTTGGCGTCCGTGAGCGACGAGGGGTCGTACGACGGAGTCGACACGACCGCCAGGATCCGGCCGGTCCTCGGGTCGATCGCGACGGCCGCGCCCTTGTTGTCGCCGAGCGCCCGGTACGCCGCCTTCTGCACGGCGGGGTCGATCGTCGTGATCACGTTCCCGGGATCCGCGCGCTTGTCGGTGACGGTGTCCATGACCGTCCGCAGGCGGTCGTCCGTGCCGTTGAGGAGGTCCTGGTAGACGCCCTCGAGCTGGGTCGGCGCGTAGCTCTGCGAGGCGTAGCCGGTCACCGCCGCGTACAGCTCGCCGTCCGTGTAGGTGCGTCGGTAGCGGAGATCTCCGTCCTTCGTCCGTGCCGAGCCGGTGATCGCCTCACCGGCCACGACGATGTTCCCGAGCGGATCCGCGTACGTCGTGATCGCGTTGCGCCGGTTGTCCTTGTCGTCCGCGAGTGCCTGGCCCTCGTAGAACTGCACCCATGTCGCCCTGACCAGCAGAGCGAACACGAGGAGCAGCGCGAAGACCGACGCCCGCCTGATCGTCTTGTTCATCCCGCTCGGACAGACGAACGGGCGGAGGGGAACAGTTCCCATCCGTCCGGTTTCTCATCGTATGTTCATACAGGGCGACGCCTGCCGTCTCAGTCGCGCAGCGTCAGCACGATCTCGGCGATCTCCTCGCCGCGCGCGTGGGCGAAACCGGTGGCCCGGGCGCTCTCGCGGAAGCCGCACTTGCGCAGCACCCGCAGCGACCCCTCGTTGTCCGCCGCCGCCCGCGCGTACAGCGGGCGCTCGCTCACCTCCGCGAGCAGGAGCCGCAGCGCGGCCGTGGCGATCCCGCGCCCCCAGTAGGCGCGGTCCACCCAGTACGTCACCTCGCGCTCGCCCGGTTCCCCGTACACCGAGGCGGTTCCGACGACGTCCCCGTCGACCAGCACCGTACGGACCAGCTCCCGGTCCCTTATCCGCCGCCACTTCGCCTCGAAGTCGTCGTGGTCGGCCGGGTCCTGAGGCGTGAACGCGGCCATCCGCAGGGACTCCGGGTCGTTCATCTGCCGGAAGAAGACCGCCAGATCACTGTCGTGCACCTTGCGCAGGGCGACTTCCATCGTGTCTAGAGCCTCCGGGTGGCGAGCGTCAGCCGGTCGCGGGCGTCGAACAGGGCGTCCTTCACGAGCTGCTCGTGGGCCGGGGTGAGCCGGGCCACCGGCACCGAGCAGCTGATCGCGTCCCGGGCCGGGGTGCGGTACGGGATGGCGACGCCGAAACAGCGCAGGCCCAGCGTGTTCTCCTCCCGGTCCACGGCGAAGCCCTGTTCCCGGACCTGGTGCAGTTCCTCGATCAGCTTCTCACGGTCCGTGATCGTGTGCTCGGTCAGCGCCGGGAGCGACTCGGGCAGCAACTTGCGGACCTGCTCGTCCGTGTACGTGCTCAGCAGCGCCTTGCCCAGGGAGGTGGAGTGGGCGGGCAGCCGGCGGCCGACCCGGGTGAAGGGGCGCAGGTAGTGCTGGGACTGACGGGTGGCGAGGTAGACGACGTTCGTGCCGTCGAGGCGGGCCAGGTGGATGGTCTCGGTGGTGTCGTCCGAGAGCCGGTCCAGGGTCGGACGGGCCGCCGCGACCACCTCGTCGCCGTCGATGTAGGAGGTGCCGACGAGCAGCGCGCGCACCCCGATGCCGTACCGCGTGCCCGTCGCGTCCGTCTCCACCCAGCCCAGTTCCACCAGCGTGCGCAGCAGCATGTACAGGCTGGACTTGGGGTAGCCGACGGCCTCCTGGACCGACGCGAGGGAGTGCATGCCGGGCCGTCCGGCGAAGTATTCCAGCAGCTCAACCGTCCGTACCGCGGACTTGACCTGCGCTCCGCCCCCCGTCTCGCCTGCCGACATCGCCCTTGACCCCTTCGTTCGACGGGAAATAGTCTCCGACAGCATATTCATCATCCGAGACGGTGTTCAGTATATCGAACGCCCTGGTGGATGACGTACATACTGCGGCATTGCATGCGGCATTCGATGTGGAGGGACCCGCGGTGGCAGCAGCACCAGTCTGGAGTGTCGACCCCCGAACCGGGAAGCAGCGTGAACAGGTTGCGGTGGCGGCCACGGCCCAGGAGGTGGACGCGGCCGTCCGCGCGGCACACGACGCGCGCGGCGCGCTCGCCGACCGCACCGTCCGCGCGGCCTTCCTGCGTGCCGCCGCCGCGCACCTGGAGGCGGCCCGGGACCAGCTCGTCGAGGCCGCCGACGCCGAGAGCGCGCTCGGTCCGGTCCGGCTGACCGGGGAGCTCGCCCGCACCTGCTTCCAGCTGCGGGCCTTCGCGGACATCGTCGACGAGGGCGCCTTCCTCGACGTGGTCATCAACCACCCCGACGACACCGCCACGCCGCCGATCCCGGACCTGCGCCGCTACAAGGTGCCGCTGGGCGTCGTCGCCGTCTACTCGGCGTCCAACTTCCCCTTCGCCTTCTCCGTCGCGGGCGGCGACACCGCGAGCGCGCTGGGCGCGGGCTGCCCGGTCGTGGTCAAGGCCCACCCCGACCATCCGGCGCTGTCCGAGCTGGTCGCCAGGGTGGTCCGCCGGGCCGCCGCGGAGCACGGCATCCCGGAGGGTGTGCTGGGCCTGGTGCACGGCTTCGAGGCCGGTGTCGAGCTCATCGAGCACCCGCTGGTGTCCGCCGCGGGCTTCACCGGTTCCGTCCGGGGCGGGCGCGCGCTGTTCGACGCGGCGGCCGCCCGGCCGGTGCCGATCCCCTTCCACGGCGAGCTCGGATCGCTGAACCCGGTCGTGGTGACCGAGGCCGCGGCCGTGGAGCGCGCCGAGGCCATCGGGGCCGGGCTCGCCGGGTCCATGACGCTCGGCGTCGGCCAGTTCTGCGTGAAGCCGGGGCTGGTGCTGGTGCCGGCCGGTGCCGCGGGCGACGGGCTGGTCAAGTCCCTCACGGACGCCGTCAGCGCCACCGAGGCCGGGGTCCTCCTCGACCACCGGATGCGCGACAACTTCGTCGCCGGGGTGGCCGAGCGGGCCGGGCTGGCGGACGTGGACTCCCCGGTGACCCCGGGCGCGGGCGGCGAGCACACGGTGAGCGCGGGCTTCCTGACCGTACCGGCGAGCAGGCTGACCGCCGAGAGCGAGTACGACCTGCTGCTGGAGGAGTGCTTCGGACCGGTCACCGTGGTGGCCCGCTACGAGGACGACGCCGAGGTGCGCGGAGTGCTGTCGCGGCTGCCGGGCAACCTGACCGCGACGGTCCAGCTGTCCGAGGGCGAGGCGGCGGGCGAGGGGCGCGGCGCGGAGATCCTCGCCGAATTGACCCCGCTCGCCGGCCGCGTGCTGGTCAACGGCTGGCCGACCGGGGTCGCGGTGGCACCGGCCCAGCACCACGGCGGCCCGTACCCGGCGACGACCTCGACGTCCACGTCGGTCGGCGGCACGGCCATCGAGCGCTGGCTGCGGCCCGTCGCCTACCAGAACGCGCCGGAGGCCCTGCTGCCGCCGGAGCTGAAGGACGACAACCCGCTGGGGCTGCCGCGCCGCTTCGACGGACGGCTGGAGCGGTAAGTCCCCTCTCGAGGTCCCGTACGGCCGCCGAGGGGGACCGTGCGCTCCCTCGGCGGCCGTACGGCCCCCGCCGCACGGCCGCCTGCCGACCCGGACACGACCCGGGACCCGGACCCCCCTCGGGTTCCTCCGGAGCACCTGAGAGAATCCGCCGATGGACGTCGAACTCCCCGAACTCCCTTTCTCCTTGCGCACCTACGGCCCCGACGGGCACTGGGCCTACGAGGACGGAATGCTCAGCGGATGGGCCGGACCCCGGCAGGACCGGTTCGTGTCGCCCACCGGCGAGGCGCTCGATCCCGCCACCGACGCACCCCGGCTGCTGGGGGCGCCGGAGGGCGACTTCCAGCTGATCGCCCGGGTCACGGTGGGTTTCGCCGCCGCCTTCGACGCCGGGGTGCTCTACGTCCACGTCGGCGAGCGGGCCTGGGCCAAGCTCTGCCTGGAGTACTCCCCGGACGTGCCCACCGTGTGCACGGTGGTCACCCTGGGGCACTCCGACGACGCCAACTCCTTCACGGTGGAAGGCAGTTCGGTCTGGCTGCGGGTGAGCAGGACCGGCCGAGCCTTCGCCTTCCACGCCTCGCGGGACGGCAAGCGCTGGACCTTCGTCCGGCTGTTCACCCTCGGCGGGGAGAAGGAGACGGGCGCCGCCCTGGTCGGCTTCATGTCGCAGTCGCCGATAGGGGAGGGCTGTGTCGTGACCTACGACCACATCGAGTTCCGGCCCGCCTGGCCGGACGACCTGCGGGACGGCAGCTGAGCCCGGAATCCCGGCAGTACGGGGGCCTGGGCAGCCCGGAATCCCGGTCGTGAAGGGGACCCGGGCAGCCCGGATCCCGGTCGTCCGGGGCGTGCGGGAATAGCGTGGGCTGTTTGAACGTTCACGCACCCGGCGGAGGGAGTCTCCGTACCCGTACGACCCGGAGAGAGCCGAAGACATGCGCGTCGAGATCTGGAGCGACATCGCCTGCCCATGGTGTTATGTCGGAAAAGCCCGTTTCGAGAAGGCGCTCGCGGCCTTCCCGCACCGTGACCAGGTCGAGGTCGTGCACCGCTCCTTCGAGCTGGACCCCGGGCGCGCCAAGGGCGACACCGTGGACGTGCTCACGATGCTCACCAAGAAGTACGGCATGAGCCAGGCCCAGGCCCAGGCCGGGGAGGACAACCTCGGCACCCAGGCCGCCGCCGAGGGGCTGGCGTACCGCACCCGGGACCGCGACCACGGCAGCACCTTCGACATGCACCGGCTGCTGCACTTCGCCAAGGAGCGGGGCCGCCAGGACGAGCTGCTCCAGATCCTGTACCGGGCCAACTTCGCCGAGGAGCGCTCCGTCTACACCGAGGGCGACGAGCGGCTGGTCGAGCTGGCCGTCGAGGCCGGACTGGACGGCGACGCGGCCCGTGAGGTGCTGGCGGACCCGGACCGCTACGCCGACGAGGTCCGCGCCGACGCGCGCGAGGCCGCCCAGCTCGGCGCGAACGGCGTGCCGTTCTTCGTCCTGGACCGCACCTACGGCGTCTCCGGCGCCCAGCCCGCGGAGGTCTTCACCCAGGCGCTGACCCAGGCGTGGGGCGAGCGTCCGGCGCTCAAGCCGGTCGGCGGCGCCGCCGGCACCGACGACGCGCAGTCCTGCGGTCCCGACGGGTGCGCGCTGCCGCAGTGACGAAAGCCCAGCTCGGGGCCCATCCATAAGCGTTCGTTGGCGGAACCCTCCAAGAACGCGCAATGGACGGTGACTTCACGGGACCGCAGAGTGGTCCCATGGAGAACTTCGAGAGCGTCGTCCGGGCCGAGTTCGAACCGAAGAACACCTTCCTCAACACCGCGAGCAGCGGGCTGCTCCCGGCCCGTACCGTGGCCGCCCTGGCCGAGGCGGCCCGCGTCCGGGCCGAGGGCAGACCGCTGACCTCGCTGCACACGGACGTGGAGGAGTCCCGGGCCGCGTTCGCCCGGCTGGCCGGTGTCCCGGTCACCCGGGTGGCCGCCGGCCCCTCGGTCGCCGCGCACACCGCGCTGGTCGCCGCCTCGCTGCCGGCCGGCGCCGAGGTGCTCACCGCCGAGGACGACTTCGCCTCCGTGGTGAACCCCTTCCACGTCCGCGGCGACCTCAAGGTGCGTGCCGTGCCGCTGGAGCGGCTCGCCGAGTCCGTCCGTCCCGGCACCGCGCTCGTCGCGGTCAGCGCCGCCCAGTCCGCCGACGGCCGGATCGCCGACCTGAGCGCGGTCGCCGAGGCGGCCCGGACGCACGGGGCGCGGACCTGCGTCGACTGGTCCCAGGCCGCCGGCTGGCTCCCGCTGGCCGCCGACGACTTCGACTACAGCGTCTCCATCTGCTTCAAGTGGCTGCTCGGCCCGCACGGGGCCGCCTTCCTCGTCGTGCCGGAGGACTTCGGCGGACTCACCCCGCTGCTGGCCGGCTGGGTCGCGGGGGAGCGGCCCTGGGACAGCTGCTACGGCCCCGTCGCCGAACTCGCCCACTCCGCCCGCCGGTTCGACGTCAGCCCCGCCCTGTTCAGCTACGCGGGACTGCGCCGGTCGCTCGCCCTGGTCGAGGAACTCGGCGTGGACGCCGTACACGCCCATGACCTCGCCCTCGCCGACCGCTTCCGCGCGGGTCTCGCGTCACTCGGCCGCGAACCGCTGCCCGCCCCCGGCTCGGCCATCGTGTCCGTGCCCGGACTGGGCCACATGCAGCCCGAGTTGAGCCGCGCGGGCATCGAGGTCTCCGACCGCGCGGGCAACCTGCGCGCATCCTTCCACCTGTACAACACCACCGCGGACGTGGACCGGCTGCTGGACGTCCTGTCCGGCTGAACCTCCGGCACCGGCCAGGGGGTCCGGGACGCCACGTCGGCGCCCCGGACC
>NZ_JBVJMD010000039.1:0-86295 GCF_055584385.1 Streptomyces sp. NPDC104096 | reverse complement strand
AACGGCTTCACCACCCTCGCCGTCACCAACCTCATCGCCGGCATCGCCTACATGCTGCTCCTGGGCGGTCTCGGCAACTCCTACGAACGCACCCACTCCATGGCCTGGGCCGCCGCCGTCATCGGCATCTGGACCTGCGTCGCCCCCTGGGTCGTCGCCGGCGACGTCGCCCACACGCGCTCCATCACCAGCAACCTCATCACCGGAGTCATCGCCACGCTCCTCGCCTGCGCCGCCGCCATGGCCGCCCGCGGCCATGACACCACCCGTGGAGCCGGCAACCTCCACGGCCGCCACGGCATGCCCGGTCGGCCCTGAGGCCCGGTGCGCGCCTGCAAGAGGGCATCTGGTCCGGGCGAGTCGGCCGGTGTACGCGGCCAGTTGGCCGGACGTGGAGGTCATTGCCGATCGGCGGGTGATGATCGACGTGACCTCCCGGCTCCCGGAACCTCTCGTGGCGGCGAGCGTCGGCCGGCGTCTCGTCCGTCGCCTGATGCCGACTACCGCGGACCGTGGGCAAGCCGTCGCACCACGGCGCCCAGAGGATCACGTGCCCATGAAGTCAGGCGGATACCGTAGGCTCCTGCCCGGTTGTTGAGGCTGCGTACGCGCCCGGCACCGGACTGTCCGGTGCCGCTCTCGAGAGTGCTCAAGTCGGGCGATCTAGGTGGATTCTGGTGAGCGTAAGCGGGGCTCAGACAGCGGCCTTCTTCCGTGAGATCGCTCGAACCCGTACCGTTTGGTGGGTTCGAGATGACGCCGGCAGTCCGACCCCGGTCTCAAGTTCCGGGCAACCGGCTTTCCCCTATTGGTCGTCGGAGACCCGTGCGCAGCGCGCCGCTCAGCTATGGGGTCCTCGATTTCGAGCCGTTGCGATGCCGCTGGATCATTGGCGAAGCGCGGCTTTGCCGGATCTGGCCAAGGACGACTTCCGGGTAGGGATCAACTGGAGCGGACAGCGCCTGACCGGATGGGACTTTACTGTCGGTGAAATAGCGAATCGTCTCATTCATGCGCTTGGCGAGCCACCGTACGACCGGGAGATTCGGCCGAGCGACGGCTGTCGCGACAGCTGCGATCCGGGATGAACGGTTGTCGGCCGACGCTCCGGTAACTGCCTGCTCTCCATTCGACGATCCGAACGGCTATGTGCCCCCGAGGCGATCCGCGGCGTGTGGCTGGTGGACAGCGGCGGGAAACTGACAGGCGAGTACCAGGAGAACTCCCGTATGACCGTGGACGCGAACGACGGGACCTGCGATCGGCAGTTGCCCCTGCCTCCAAGACCAGTTCTGCCGGACATGACTGCGGCACGCGGTCGCGGACCGGCTGACGTCGTCGAGGCTCATCGGCGGTCCATTCGGCTCGCCTGGCAGTGGAGACACGCAGTGCACCGGATACGGTCGCCCGAACGCCCGTATCCGGGCATCGTCTTGCTGCTGGAGGCTGCCGCCGCTCAGCCACGACTCCGGCGGCTGTATCCGTTCACCAGCCACTTCACCCTGCTTTTCAGCAGCTCCACCAGCTATCCCTGGACCTTGCAGGCCGGATCGATCGAGCCTCTGCGCAACGGACGGTTCATGGTTCGCCGACGCGGTCCTTTCACTGTGATCGGCGAAGACGATGTGTGGGGTCTTCGGCGAGGCCGCGGTGGCGGAGGTGATCGCGTCGGCTCAGTGGATAAGCGCTGGCTCGTGTCCCGTCCCGTGCCTCACAATTCCCGGCGTGACAGACACGGGACCCACCGGGGAAGAGGCGCCGGAGGGGCTGCTGGGGTGGTGCCTGGTGGCCAACGTGGCGCGGGAGACCGCGCACGGCGAGAGCGGCCTCGAGATCCAGCACGGCACGAAACACTTCCGCGCAGGCACCCTGCTGTGGATCCCGCCTGTCCGCTGGGATCCTGGCTGGGGTCGCTGGCATGCGGTGGGCCGGCACCGGGGCAACGGCCGCCGGTACGTCAACATGGTGGTGCGCGCGGACGACTTGGAGAACTTCCGGGTCAAGGGTGTCTACGGCGAAGCTCTGGTGCGCAGCCTCAACGGTCACGACCATGACCCGGCCGCCCCGCGGACCCTGCAGAATCCGTGGACCCATGAGCGGGCCCAGGAACGGGCGGACGGCTGCAACGGTCTCCGGAAGCCGCTCTTCATCGAGGGCCACCGCTACGCCCGTCCGCGGATCTCTTTTTCCAACCCTCCGCCGGCCGAGATCGAGATCGACGGTGAGACCCTCCATCTCACCTGTTACGGCACCTGGGGAGCGCACTACAGCCGCACGCCCCCGCCCGCGGAGCGGACCCCCGAGCACTGAACGGGATGGTCGTACGCACGGACGGGGAAGTCGGTGCCGCTGACGGTGAAGTGCGCGCCCGCGGCGAGAAATTCGGTGACGCCCCGCGACGGGGATCGACTCTGCTGTGTGCCTGTGGGTGAGCCGTTCGTGCTGATCAGACGGTGGGTTAGGGTCGTGACGATCCATCGGTGTTGGGCGAGTTCGGGGAGGGCGCCGGTGACGGTGACGACGTTCGATGAGAGTGAGCGGCTGATCTGGGCGGGCCGGGCGGCCGCTTATGCCGCGAGCTTCGCCAAGCTGTGCGCCCATCCGGTGCCGCCGCTGCTCGATGCAGTCGGTGTCGGGCCGGGGGTTCGGCTGCTGGACGTGGGGACCGGGCCGGGTACGGTCGCTGCTGCCGCGTGTGCCCGGGGCGCGACGGTGACAGCGGTGGACGCGGAGCCGACCATGGTCGAGCTGGCCGTCAGGGCCGCACCTGCGGCTGACGTGCGGGTGGCTTGTCTGCCCGAGCTTCCCTTCGCCGACGCGGAATTCGACGCCGTCGTGGCCAACTTCGTTCTCAACCATGTCGGTCGGCCCCAAGTGGCGCTGGCTGAACTGCGCCGTGTCGTCAGGCCCGGCGGCTGGATCGCGGTGACGATATGGGCGGCGCCACCGGCGCCGGGACAGACGTTGATCGGCCGTGCGATCCAGGCCGGGGGCGCGGTGCGTCCACCGCACCTGCCCGCAGGACTGGCTGCCGAGGACGATTTCCCCCGCGACGAGAGCGGCCTGCGAGGGCTGATGGACGCGGCGGGGCTGCGCGAGGCGACGTGCGAGACCTTGCGCTGGGACCATCGCGCGGGCGCCGACGAGTGGTGGAGCGGTCCCGCGGGCGGCGTGGCGTTCGGCGGGCAGCTGGTGCAGAGCCAGACACCAGCCGTCCGCGCCGAGATCAAGCGTCACTTCGATCTGCTGAGCGCGGAGTTCGCCGACGAGGAGGGTCTGCTGACGCTGCCGCATGCGGCCCTCCTCGCGCGCGGCCGCCGCTGACCCCTGAGCCTGTGGATCCTTCCCGTCGGGTGTTCCTCCGGCGGGGACGGCGGTGTCGGACCTCATGAACCGCTGTACGCAGTGCGCAGGGTGTGAGAGGGCGGCAGGTGCGGTGGCAGGGGGGACAGCCGCCCGGGGCCGGCCGGAGCAGGAATCATCCGCCTCGGGCGGGCTGCCGAGCCGGCCCGCTGCATCCATCCTCCGGGCAGGATGCGGGCCGGTGCTGCCGGACGGAGCACGGGCCCACCGGTTTTTCCCGAGCCTGACACCAACGGCCTTGGTGCTCTGGCCGCATAGGTCGCCGGGGCGAGGACCGTGGCGGCCGGACTGTCGCTGAGCGGCCACGAAGCGCAGATGCGATCCGAGTTGTCGGGAGCCCCCTGGACGGTGCTGTGACCGCACGGATTCGACGCGAGGGACGGGGTGTCCGCACGGAGGACTCCGGTGAACAGAGCGAACGTCGCTCGATCGGGCACGAGGGCGGGTTGCGAAAGCGTGTGCGGTGACGGGTGCGCCGTAGTACTCCTGGAGTGGCTCGGAGATCCGTTCGTCCTTGCTTGGAGGCGTCGATGGCTGTTCGCCGTGTCGTGCCCAATATCCAGTCCGACGCCGCGCGGGAGAGCAGGGACTTCTACGGCCTGCTGGGTTTCGAGGAGGTCATGAACCACGGGTGGATCATGACGCTGGCCTCCCCGTCCGCCCCGGCGGCGCAGATCAGCGTCATGACCAGCGACAAGACTGCACCGGTCGTGCCCGATGTCAGCATCGAGGTGGACGACGTGGACGTGGCCTACGCGATCATGCGCGACAGCGGTGCGGAGATCGTGCACCCGCTGCGGGACGAGGAGTGGGGAGTGCGCCGGTTCTTCGTCCGTGACCCCAACGGGCGGGTGGTCAACGTGCTGGGCCACAGGTAGCCGCCATCGTGCACCGGCGTAGGGCTCGGCGTCTGCCGCGCCTCGACGCCCTCGGCGGGGGCGAGGCGGGTCAGGTTCCCTTCGCGGTTTCGGGGTGGGCGCATTCGGTCAGTCCGGCCGCGGTCAGGGTGAGGTGCTGGACGAGTACTTCGGCTGCGGTGTCGGCGTCGCGGGCGAGCGCTGCCTCTTCCAGTCGGCGGTGCTCGCCGACGTGGTCCCGGCCGGGCCGACGGTGTGACGACCAGCGGCGGGCCAGCTCGCTCGCGGTCCAGGTCCGGTCGAAGGTCTCCAGCAGAACGGGGTTGCCGCAGCCCTCCAGCAGGGTGCGGTGGAAGACCCGGTGGGCTTCGGACCACGCACTGCTGTAGTACGCGCCCTCGTCCGGCGCGTATGCCGGAGTGCGGGCCAGGCGGTGATGGGCGGCTCGTACGCGGGCCTCCCAGTCGACGTCGCCGCGCTCGATGGACATGCGCAGCACGACCGGTTCGATGGTCCGGCGGGCTTCGGCGATGTCCTGCCAGCGGCGGTCGGAGACGGCCGGGACGGCGAAGCCGCGGTTGGGCAGCCGGTCGGCGAGGCCCTCGCCGACCAGCCGTACGAGCGCCTCGCGCACGACGGCCAGGCTCACGCCCTGCTGTTTGGCGAGGTCCTGCGGTTTGAGGGCGTCGCCGGGGGCGTGGTGCCCGCCCATGATCGCGTCCCGTAGGTGTGCGTAGACCTGCTCGGAGAGCATCTGCTTCGCCGGCGGGGTCGGGGTGTGGGCCGTCTGAGTCACAGTCGTCAGCATAGACGATCCGATAAATAATCGATTATTGATGCTATGGTCGATCGTATGGCTGATGGAGGGCGACTGCGGCACCTCCGCGGGTACCTCCGTGTGCCCTTTCGTCGGCCGCGTCACCGCCATCCCGCAGCACGGCCCGAGAGGAACAACGCGATGAGTGCCAACGACCCCTTCGCCCGTCTCCCCGAGGCGGCGTCCTTCACCGTCACCAGCACCACCGTCACCGACGGAGCCGCCTGGGCGCCCGAGCAGTTCTCCGGCATCTTCGGCGTCCCCGGCGGCAAGGACGTCTCCCCGCAGCTGTCATGGAGCGGCGCCCCGCGCGGCACCCAGAGCTACGCCGTCACCGTCTACGACCCCGACGCCCCCACCGGGTCCGGGTTCTGGCACTGGGCGGTCGCCGACATCCCCGCCACCGTCACCGAGCTGCCCGAGGGGGCCGGCGACGACACCGGCTCGGGCCTGCCCGCAGGCGCCTTCCAGCTGCCCAACGACGCCCGCGCCGCCCGCTTCGTCGGCGCCGCCCCGCCCGCCGGACACGGCCCGCACCGCTACTTCATCGTGGTGCACGCACTCGACGTCGCATCCATCGGCGTCGCGGCCGATGCCACCCCGGCCGTCCTCGGCTTCACCATGGCCGGCCACATCCTGGGCCGCGCGGTGATGACCGCCACCGCCGAAACCTCTGCCTGACGCACCGCATGACCCACCTCACCGGCACCACCAAGAGGTATCTGCGCACCATCCTGGAGCTCGAGGACGAAGGCACGGTCCCGCTACGCGCCCGCATCGCCGAACGCCTGCACCACAGCGGCCCCACCGTCAGCCAGACCGTCGCCCGCATGGAACGCGTCGGCCTGCTGCACATCGCCGCCGACCGGCACCTGGAGCTGACGCAGGCGGGCCGGCAGGCCGCCACACGCGTGATGCGCAAGCACCGGCTCGCCGAGTGCCTGCTCGCCGACGTCATCGGGCTGACGCGGGAACAGGCCGACGCCGAGGCCTGCCGCTGGGAGAACGTGATGAGCGAGGCCGTCGAACGCCGCATCCTCGAGCTGCTGCGCCACCCGACGCACTCGCCCTACGGCGACCCGATCCCGGGCCTGGACGAACTCGGCCGCACGGGCACCGCAGACGCGTACCCCGACGGGAACGCGATCGGCCTCAGCGACGTGGCGTGATGCTCGCACACGGCAAGAAGACTGCTGAACCTCCCACGCGGAGCGCCGTGCACGTCTTCGTGACCAACCGCCGGGTCCGGCCGGGCGGCGACCCGTCACCGTAGCCCGTGCGGGGCCGAGGACGGCCCTCGACCACGATCCCGGTCGAGGGCCTTCCTCGTGGCGGCGACCCGCGATGTCGTTCGATCGCCATGGTGGTCGCCGACCCCGGCCGCCTGGCTCACACGCTCGCCCCGTAGCCTCCGCGCATGACTGATGATCCGTTCCAGTGCCGTTGCGTCCTTTGTCATGACTACGGTGACCGTGACGAAGCGGACCGCGTGGATCTGACGATCATGGAGAACGTGCAGCGGCACGGATGGCACGTAGTGATGGTTCCGGAGGACGAGATCGGTCCTGGATTCGCCTACACGATCGGCCTCTCACACACTCACGGGGCACCCGAACTCGCCATGTTCGGACTCGAAGTCCACGCCATGCACCGCATGCTCAACGGGCTCGGAGCGAAGTCCGCCGCGGGCGCGGTACTGGCTGACGGCCAGACGCATCCGGACGTCGCCGATGGTCACCAAGTCGCGCTCAGGCAGGTGGATCTCCGCTGGTACCGGATCTTCTTCGGACGGGCCATCGGGTTCTACCGGCGGCCTCCCTTCCCCGTGCTCCAGGTCGCGTGGCCCGACGTGAATCACCGCTTCCACTGGGAGGACCGGGCTCAGGAAAGGCATCGCGAGTCACAGCCTCGACTGTGGCTGCCACCGAGCGAGCACCCCGCCGGAATCTGGACCACCGAACTCTGATCAGACCTCGTAGCGGGTTCGGGTCGGTTCGACCCCGACTGCGGGTCCGCCACAGGCACCGCCTTCACCCGCCGAGCTGCCCCATCGGACACCCTCCGAGGCTCCGTTTCCCCGACCAGGACCGGGAAGCGGAGGCGGCACGGGCCGGATGTCAGCGCTGTGCGAGGGCCCGGATCTCCTCGGCGATCAGCTTGGGGTCCTCCTCGGCCATGAAGTGGCCGCACGAGACCGTGCGGTGGCGGAGGTCGTCGGACCAGGCGCTCCACAACCCCTGGGCGTGGTAGCCGAGGGCCGCGCCCCAGTCCTGCTGGAGGACGGTGACCGGCATGGCCAGCCGGTTGCCCGCCTCCTTGTCGACGGTGTCGTGGTCCACGTCGACGCCGGCCGAGGCGCGGTAGTCGGCGACGATGGAGGGTACGGCCGCGGCGGACGCGGCGAGGTAGTGGTCGCGGACGTCGGCGGGGATCGCGTCCGGGGCGTTGGTCCAGGCGTCGAGGAAGCAGGAGAAGAAGGCGTCGGCGGATGCCTCGATCATCCGCTCCGGCAGGCCCGGGGGCTGGGCCATGAGGTAGAGGTGGAAGCCGACCGCGGCGGTCACCCCGTGCAGGGCGTCCCACATGTCGAGGGTCGGCAGGACGTCGAGGAACAGGGCGTGGGACACGGCCCGCGGGTGGTCCATCGCGGCGCGGAAGGCGACCAGGGCGCCGCGGTCGTGGCCGGCCAGGGTGAAGCGGTCGTGTCCCAGTCCGGCGGCGAGACGGACGATGTCACGGCCCATGGTGCGCTTCGAGTAGGTCCCCGGCCCGTTCTCGGCGGGCTTGTCGCTGGCGCCGTAGCCGCGCAGGTCGGGACAGATGACGGTGTGGTCGGCGGCGAGGTCGGCGGCGACGTGCCGCCACATCAGGTGGGTCTGCGGGAAACCGTGCAGCAGGACGAGGGGGCTGCCGGTGCCGCCGACGGCGGCGTTCAGCGTGACGCCGTCACCGACCGGCACGCGGTGCTCGGTGAATCCGGGAATGCTCGGGTGTGTCACAGCGACTCCTGTGGCTCGTGGCAGAGTGGACATCCCGGACCTCCGGCCTCGGCGGACCGGGGCGTCCGGGGACGGCACCCAGGTTGCGGGCCCCGGATCAGCGATCGATGAGTGGACACGCGGCACCCGGGGACGGCGCCGCCCGCGAAGGGACGATGCCGTGGGCGTGGAGTTCGGACTGCTGGGACCGGTCGCCGCCTGGGACCCCGACGGCACGCCCCTCGCGCTCGGCGCGCCCCGCCACCGCGAGGTGCTGGGCCGGCTCCTGATCGCCCGGGGCCGGGTGGTGCCCGTCGGCCGGCTCGTGGCCGACCTGTGGGAGGAAGAACCCCCGGCCGGCGCCGTCGGCGCGGTCCGCACCTTCGTCGCGGCCCTGCGCCGTGCCCTGGAACCCGCACGCCCGCCGCGTCGGCCGTCCCGGCTGCTGGTCACCGACGGCCCCGGGTACGCCCTGCGCGCCGGACGCGACACGGTCGACGCCCGGCGGTTCGAGGACACCGCCGCACGGGCCGCCGCTGCCGCGCCGCACGCGGCGGCAGCCCTGTGGGACGAGGCACTCGCCCACTGGCGAGGACCGGTCCTCGCCGACTTCGCCGATGCCACGTGGGCCGCCGCGGAACAGGCCCGGCTGGAGGCCCTGCGCCTCGACGCCGTCGAGCGGCGCGCCGACGCCCTGCTGGTCACCGGTGCCGCCCGCGACGCGGTCGCCGACCTGCGCGCCCACGTCGCCGCGCATCCCGGCCGGGAGGACGGCTGGGTCCTGCTGGCGACCGCGCTGCACCGGTCCGGCCGCCGTGGTGAAGCCCTGGACACGCTGCGCCGCGCCCGCCAGGCCCTCACCGACGCGTACGGCCCCGCCGGCGCGACCGCCCTGGCACGTGCCGAAGCCCGCATCCTCAGCGACACCGCCGGCTCCGCGTCCGAGCCGGCCGGAGCGGCGGACAGCATCTGGGACCGCACGGCCGCCGCGTGGGACCGTTCGGTGCCCGCCCGGTCCCGGGCCCGGCTGCACGCCACGGCCGGCCTGCTCCGCGACCTCGCGGTGACCGGCGCCGACGGCCTGGAAGAGGCACGCGAACACCGCCGGGACCTGGTCGCGGCGGCCGAGACGACCGGCGACACCGAGCTGGCCGCCAGGATCATCGGTTCCTACGACGTCCCCGCCGTGTGGAGCCGCGCCGACGACCCCGCGGACGCCGGCGAACTCGTCCGAACCGCCGCGCGTGCCGCCGCCCGGCTCGGCCCGGACGGACCGCCCGCCCTGCGGGCCCGGCTGTTGTCGGTCGTCGCGGTCGAATCACGCGGCGACGCCGCCGCCGACGCGGCACTTCCCCGGGCGGCCGAACCTCCCGCGGCCGAACCGTGGCGGCGGCGCGCACAGCGCGCCGCCGAGGAGGCCGTCCGCATCGCCCGCCGCCTCCAGGACCCCGCGCTGCTCGCGTTCGCCCTCAACGGCGCCTTCATGCAGTCCTTCGCCACCTGCGGATCCGCCGCACGCCGAGACGCCCTCGGCACCGAACTGACCCGGCTGGCAGCCGACCACCAGCTGCCCGGGCACGAGGTCCTGGGACGCCTGATCCGCCTCCAGGCGCTCGCCGGACTCGGCGACCTCGCGGCGGCGGACGCGCAGGCCGAGGAGATCGACCGGCTCGCCCACCGCAACGAACGACCGCTCGCCGCGGTGTTCACCGCCTGGTACCGAGCTCTGCGCACCTGCGAGACCGACGGCTGGCCGGCCGCCCGTACCCAGTACTCCCGCGTCCTGGCGGAAACCGCCGACTGCGGGATGCCCGGCCTCACCCGGGGAGCCGGCGTCCTCGTCGCGCTGGTCCCGGTCATGCGGGGTGACACCCTGCCCGACCCCGACGACTTCGCACACCTGGACCCCGGCCCCTACCGGCCCTGGCTCGACCCACTGCTCCTGGCCGCCTCGGGCGCCGACGAACAGGCCCACCGGGCACTCACCGAGGTACCCCGCCCACCGCACGACCTCCTCCAGGAAGCGCTGTGGTGCGTACTCGCCCGTGCCGCCGCGTCCGTCGGACACCTGCCGGTCCTGCGCCGTGCCCGTGACGAACTGGCCGCGGCCGAAGCGGAGTCCGTCGGCGCCGGCGGCGGCCTGATCTCCTTCGGCCCGGTCACCCGCCACCTGCGGGCCATCGACACGGCCCTCGCCGCGCGCGTCCCCTCCTGCGCGGCATCGACCGGCCACACGAAGATCATCTCCATGTCGCCCGGTACTGGCTGAGGGACGGACTCGGGCCGCGGCATTCCCCCGAGGGCCGGACGCGAAGGCCGGGATGTGCGGAGCCGCCTCGCTCAGACCGACGAAACGGCGGTGCACATCCGCGACCGCGACGGTGGCGTTCACTCCCCGTACCGTCATCCCGGCGCTCGACCCGGATCGCACCCCGGACGGGGCATCCTCGATGACCAGGCGGTCTCCCGGCCCGGCGCCGAGCCGCTCAGCGGCTCGAAGACAGGGGACGGGAGAGGGCTCGCCCTTCTCGACAGCAGCCGCGTCCGCGATCACGCCCGGTACCGGCAAAGCCGACCTGCCTATGCACGATGCCGAGGCCCGGTATACCTACGTGCCTACCTGTCCCTGCGCGAGGTACGGCACACATGTCCCGCTTGCCCGTCGGGCCGGCGGGGTTCGACACAGAGGACCTCCTCGTATCACGACTCGCCTCACCGCATATGCAGCGACACGCCGATATCGAGTGGTCGTCGGCGTTCAAAGATCCCCCTAAGGGGCTAACCGTAGGTCAATCCGCTGCTTGTGGCGCTGATATGACCGCGTGTCGGCTTCAGGGAAGGGTGTAAATACCCCGATTGGCTCTCTCCTGCTGATCTTTCGATATGACCGATATGTCGGCCGTGGGTAAGTTCGTTCGCAAGCCGGCTGACGGGTCGGCATCCCTGAAACAGGAGACAGCGACATGAAGCTTCGTTCCAAGGCGGTCACGGCCGCCGTCACCGCCGCCGCGGCTCTGGCCGCGACCGGCATCACCTACGCCTCGGCGGCCTCCGACCCGGCCGCCTCGGCCCCGGCCGCCCGTGTGGCCCCGGTTCCTCAGGCGGCCAAGGCCCCCCAGGCGGCTCCGGCTCCCCAGGCGGCCCCGGCCGCCGCCGACCTGGTCGACGGCGGCAACGGGCAGAACGGAAACAACGGCGGAGGCGACGAGGGCGACGACGGCGGCAGGGGTGACGACGGCGGCAGGGGCAACGGAGGCGACAGGGGCAACGGAGGCCGCGGGGGCGGCGGCGGGTACCGGGGAGAGGAGGGCCGCATCTTCATCAACGAGCGGTCGTACTCCGCTTACCCGGGCGACTGCATCACCGTGGCCAGCGGCCTGGGCGCGTGGAGCCTGAACGTCACCAACGAGTCCCGTCGGACCGTCGAGGTCTTCCGCGGTGCGGTCTGCGACAACGGCGCCCCCGTCGCCGTCGTCGGCCCCCACAGCTCCAGCAACGGCGTGCACCCGGGTCGCACCGAGGGCATCGACATCCACCACGGCGTCGTGGGCAGCTTCCGGGTGGTCAGGGACTACTACGGCGGCGGCCGCGGGGACTGGTAGTCGACGGCTGCCGACCGCGTGCTGTGGACCCTCGGCCCTCTGGAATGGGGCCGGGGGTCCAGCCCTGTCCGGTCGACGGCGTTCCTGCCGGACGGGACCGCCGCCGGTCACCGGCCCGGGGTTCGCCACTCGGGAGCGAGGACCGCCCACAACTGCTTGTCGTGGCGCACGCCCTGGTACGTCCATGCCTGGCGGCGCACCCCCTCCAGCGTCATGCCCAGTCGCCTGGCCACCGCCGAGCTGCGGTCGTTGTCGGCCCGGCAGTGCCATTCGCTCCGGTGCAGCCCCCGGGTCGTGAAGGCCCAGTCCAGCAACGCGCCGCACGCTTGCGTGACCAGGCCGTGGCCCTCGGCGGACGGCTCCAGCCAGCAGCCGATCTCGCACGAGCCGGCGGCGGCGTCGAAGGCGGTGAACATCACGCCGCCGACCAGGCGGCCGTCCCGCCAGATGCCGTAGAGACGGGCACCGTCATCGGCCTGGCGTTCGGCATACCGCTTCAGCGTGGCCCGCGCCCCGTCCACGTCGTCGGTGACGAACGCGGGCCCGACCCAGGGGCGAATGTGCTCGCGGGCCCGGTCCATGTGGTCGGCGAACTCCTCGGCGTGCCAGACCTCCAGCGGACCGAGGCGAGCCCCGTCGCGCAGTGACAGCGAGAACATGCGACTCTCCCCATTTGCATAACAAGCGTTATGACAATGTACCGTGACGGCATGCCACGCACCAAGGGAGATCACGAGGCTCGCCGGCGCGACGTCTCCGCAGCGGTCTGGCAGGTCATGGCCACCCGCGGTTTCGCCGGCCTGACCCTGCGGGCCGTCGCGGCCGAACTCGGAGCGACCACCGGCCTGCTCACGCACTACTTCCCCACCAAGCAGGCCCTGGTGGAGTACGCCCTCGACCTGCTCGAACAGCGCACCGTCTCCCGCCCCCGCCGTCACACGGGCGAAGGTCTGGCCGCCCTCAGGGACGCGTTGCTGGACATCCTGCCGCTGACCCCCGAGGCCACCGACAGCAACCGCATCTGGGTCTCCTCCTGGGACACCGCGCTCTCCGACCCCGCCCTGAGCACCGACTACGCCCGCAAGTACGCGAAAGGCCGGGAGCGGCTGACCGAGCGGGTGGCCGCGGCCCAGGAACTCGGCGAACTGCCCCCCGGCGACCCCGCCCAGATCGCCGCCGGAGCTCAGGCCTTCGTCCTCGGGCTGGTGGTCCAGGCACTGCTCGACCCGGCGGAGTTCCCGCCCCCGCGGCAGGTCGAGCTCCTGGACGACTACCTGGCCGCCCTGACCGCCTCGCACTGATCGACGACGGTCGCTCGGCGCGGGCCGGCGGACTCCGTGGCGTGCGTGCGGAACGCGCCCGGCGCGATCATCGGGGCTGCCCGCGGATGCGTGGCCCATGCCCTTCACGACACCACGGCCTCCTGGTACTGCCCCAGGTACCGGAACGCGCCGTCGACGACCTGGAACTCGAACATCGCCGCGTGGTTGTAGCCGTACCCCGACTCGTACTTGACCGTACGGGTGATGCCGGAATACGTGACCTCGGGCATCCGGCGGGCGATCGCGCCCCGCTCCCTGAGCGCGGTGCCGTTCTTGTCGCAGGCCTGGGCCAGGAACATCACGGCGTCGTAGGCCTCCGCCGCGTACCACCCGGGGGTGGTGCCGAAGCGGGCGCGGTAGGCGGCCGTGAACGCGTGGGCGGAGGCGCGGGCCGTCGGGTCGGTGAAGGCGGTGGCGAAGACCCAGTCCTTCGCCGCGGCGCCGGCCGATCTCAGGAACCGTGGGTCGAGGGCGCGTTCCGTCGCCATCCGGGTGCCGGTGAACCGGGCGGCGGTCAGTGCCGACGCGAGCCCGGCGGTCCGGGGCGCGTCGCCGGTGAAGACGACCGCGTCCGCGCGGGCTGACCGCACCTCGGCGGCGAGCGACGCGTAGTCGATCCTCCCGGCGGCCGCACGGGTCACCGTGACGTCCCGGCCGCCCTGGCGCAGCGCCCGTTCGGCCTGGTCGCACACGGTCCAGGCGAAGTCGCCCTGCGCCCGGTCGTCCACGAGGAACACACGCCGGGCATCGACGTGGTTGCTGAGGTAGCGGACGCAGGGGGCGGCGAGAAGCCCGTACGTGACGTGCAGCGCCGCATGACAGTGGAAGGTGTTCGAGCCGAACGACGCGCTCTGGGTGTCGGCGCCCACCGAGACGGACACGACGGGCATCACCGCCTCGGTGTAGGCCCTCTCTGTGGCGCTGAAGCAGGCGTCGGTCGTGGGGCCCAGCACGGCGAGCACCTCCGTGTCCTTCGCCAGCCGGGCGGCCAGCTCCTCGGCCCGCCCGGTGTCGCCGCCGTCGTCGTACGTCCGCAGCTTCAGCCGGAAAGGGCGGTCGCTGTGCGCGGCGAGGTGTTCGACGGCCAGCCGGGCGCCGTTGAGCTGGGCCCTCCCGCTCTCCTTGCCGGCGCCGGTCAGGTCGCCGTGGAACGCCACGACCAGTTCCGGGCGCGGACGGCCGGTGCCCGACGGTGTCGACGGTCCCGGCTTCGCCCGGGTGCTCCACCACCAGGCCCCGCCACCGCCCGCCGCGAGGAGTCCCGCCGTCGAGCCCAGGCGCAGGAAGCCGCGCCGCCCGACCGTGCGCGGGGTGGGGCGGGTGGCGGTGACGGCGGTCAGCGTCGCGGCCTGCGGCGACGCGGGGCTCACCGTGCTCGCGATGTCCGACGGCGCGGACGCCGAGACCTGGGTCGGCTCGATCGAGCCGATGGTGAGTACGGCGGCGGACCTGTCGTTGATCAGCCGGGTGACCGGCGCGGGCAGCCAGCCGGACGGTGGACCCGAGTCGGCTGCCGTTCCCTCCGCGAGGGTCGCACGCAGGAGCGCGAGGCTCGGGCGGTCGGCCGGATCCTTGTGCAGGCAGGCTCTCAGCAGGGGTGCCAGAGCGTCCGGGAGCGCCGCCGGATCGGGCTCCTCGTACACCGTGCGCAGCAGCACCCCCGCCGCCGCGCCGCCGCCGAACGGCCGTACCCCGGTCGCGGTGAACGCCAGCACGCAGCCCAGCGAGAACACGTCGCTGGGCGGACCGATCCCGCCGCCTCGCGCCCGCGCCTGCTCGGGCGACAGGAAGCCGGGGGAGCCGACGATCATGCCGCTGGAGGTGAGCGCCGTGGCATCCGGCGCGCGGGCGATGCCGAAGTCGATGAGCCGCGGCCCGTCCGGGGCCAGGAGGATGTTCCCCGGCTTCACGTCGCGGTGGACGAGACCGGCTGCGTGCACCGCCTCCAGCGCCTCCGCGAGCCGCACGCCCAGCATCCGAACGGAAGCGGGCGGCAGCGGCCCGAAGGTGCCGACCGCTTCGGCGAGCGAGGGTCCCGGCACGTACGACGTCGCCAGCCACGGTGTCTCCGCGTCGGCGTCCGCGTCCAGCAGCGGGACCACCCAGCGGCTGACGACCTGCCGGGCGGCCTCGACCTCACGGCGGAAACGGGCCCGGAATCCGCTCTCGTCGGCGTACGAGGAACGGACCGTCTTCAGCGCGGCGATCGCCCCGCCCGGCGCCCGGGCCAGGAAGACCACGCCCATGCCGCCGGCGCCCAGCCGCCGAAGCAGACGGTAACGGCCGATCCGGGACGGGTCGCCGGCCCGCAGCGGCTCCATCAGGCGGTCAGCGGCGCGGGGCCGTCGTACACGAAGGCACCGCCGGCCACCCGCCAGAGGAAACCGCCGGTGCCGTCGATGACCGTGGCGCCGTACTTGTCGAAGGCGAACGACTTGGTGATGCCCGTGTACGTTCCGCCCCGGAGGGCCGCGAGCAGGTTCTGCCGGGTGCGGCTCTTCGGCGGCAGCCCGGCCAGCGCCTTGAGCAGCATCCCGGTTATGTCGTAGGCCTCCGCCGCGTACCGGGGCGGCGCCTCCTCGAAGCGCGCGCGGTAGGCGGCGGCGAACTTCCGCGCCTCGGGTTTGCGGCTCGCGTCGATGACCGTGGCCACCATCGTCCAGCCCTCGGCCCCCTCCCGTGCCTGCTTCAGGAACTGTTCGTCCAGCAGCGCCGGGCCCGAGACCCGCGCACCCGCGAAGGCGCGTTCCCGGAGCGTCGCGGCGATCAGCGCCGCCCGGTCGGGCAGACCGGCGAAGAACACGGAATCGGCGCCGGCGGAGAGCACCGTGTCCACCGCGCTGCCGAAGTCGTGGCGCATCGCGCTCACCACGTCCGGCACGGACGGGTACTGGATGCTGTTGAGGTAGTTGGCGAGGGAACTGGCCAGCGTCGTCCCGTAGGCGCCGGCCGGGCGGTCGACGACGATACCGATCTTGCGTGATCGAGCCGTGCCGCGCAGGTAGTTGCACGCATAGACGGGCAGCACGGCGTCGGGCAGCCGTGCGTTGAGGAACGAGCGGAACCCCTGGTAGGACAGGGCGGTCGCGCCGGGGGACACGCCGACGACCGGCAACAGCCCGGCATCGTACTCGGCGAGCGCCGCCTGCGCGGTCTCGTCGGTGGTCGGACCGACCACGCCGAGGACCGACGGAGTGTCGGTGAGCCGCGCGGCGAGCCGGGCCGAGGCCACCGGATCACCCCCGTCGTCGACGGTCTCGACCTTCACGGTGAACGGGGCGTCGCCACGCGCGTTGAACTCCTCGACCGCGAGCCGCAGTCCGCGCTCCTGGGCCCGGCCCGTCTCCCGCCGCGGGCCACTGAGGTCGCCGTGCAGCGCGAGAGTGTGCACCGGCCGGCGAGGGGACGCGGCGCTGTCGCCGTCCGGGCCGTTGTCGCGGGCGGCCGCCCACCAGGCGCCGCCCCCGCCCGCCGCCAGCGCCACGGCCCCGCCGGCGAGGAGCAGGAAACGCCGTCGGCCGGCCGGGCGGGAGTCCTCCGCCTCCGCAGGCCCGGACGTCTCACGGGTGTCGGGCTCCGCCGGGTCCGCGGTAACCGGCGCGTCGGACGGTGCCAGCGTGTCCTCGATGTCCGGCAGCGCCAGCGCGGCGGCCGAGCGCTCGGCGATCAGCCGAGCGACCGGCTCGGGCAGCCACCCCTCCGGCCCTTCGTCCTGTGGTGCGGCCCCCGATGCGCCTTCGCTCCGGGCGGCGCCGTCGGCCGTCAGCTCCCGCACCAGCTCGCCGACGTCCGGCCGCCGGGCGGGATCCTTCTCCAGACAGCGGTCCAGCACCTCGTGCAGCCATACCGGTACGCCTTCGAGGTCCGCCGGGTCGTGGACGGCCCGGAACAGCAGGGCGTCGACCGCTCCACTGCCGAACGGCGCCCGGCCGGTCGCCGCGAACGCCAGGGCGCAGCCGAGGGAGAACACGTCGCTCGCGGGGCCGATGCCGTCCCCGCCCCGCCCTTCGGCCTGCTCGGGAGAGAGATAGCCGGGTGTGCCGACCACGACCCCGGTCGCCGTGAGCGTCCGGTCCTCCGGCGCGCGGGCGATGCCGAAGTCGATGAGCCGCGGCCCGTCATGGGCGAGCAGCACATTGCCCGGCTTCAGGTCCCGGTGGACCAGCCCGGCCCGGTGCACCTCGCCCAGCGCCTCCGCCAGCCGGGCGCCGAGCAGCCGCAGCCCGCGCTCGGACAGCGGCCCGTACGCGGTCACCGCCTCGGCCAGCGACGGTCCGGGCACGAACGCCGTCGCCAGCCACGGAGCCTCGGCGCCCGGGTCGGCGTCCACCAGCGGCACCACCCAGGGACTGTCGACCCGCCGGGCGACCTCGACCTCGCGGCGGAACCGCTCCTTGAAACCCGGCTCCTCCGCGTACTCGGCGAGCAACACCTTCAGCGCCACCAGCGCGCCGCCCGGCGAGCGCGCCAGGTACACCACGCCCATGCCCCCGGCGCCCAGCCGCCCGAGCAGACGATGGTCCGCGATACGCGCGGGATCCGACGAACGCAGCGGCTCCATCAGCTGTTACCTCCGAGCTCGGACTCCAGACGGGTGAGCATCGCGGCGTTGGCGTTCGACGCGTACGTGGTCAACTCGTGGTCCGAGTAGCCCTTTGCGCCCTTCACCGACACCGACAGGGTCACCGTGCCGAGCCGGGTGACGTACCAGCCGTAGGTCTGCTCGCTCTTCCCGGTGAGGTATTTGCCGATCTCCACGACCTGGTCGTCGGCGTAGTCGTTGTTGCCCTGACCGTAGGGACTGGCGGTCGACATGAGCTTGGAGATCCACTCGTCCGTCCGGACCTCCTGCTGCCTGCACCGCAGCGGCTCCTCCAAGGTGGTGGCCAGCCGCTCGTCGGCGTCGCGGACGGTGGTGTGCACGGTGACCGCCGCGCTCACCTTCAGCTCGCCCCTGCCGTCGGCGGCGGGAATCTCGCTGTAGCGGGAGAGGGAGGCCAGGACGTCGTGGGGCAGCTCGTGCCGCTCCCACCGGCACTGCCCGTCCAGCACGGCGACGGTGCCCGGAGTACTCACGGCAGGCCGCTGCGCCCGGAAATCCGCGCCCCATCCCTGCGGTTGCAGCGCTACGGCCGTAGCCAGCGCCTCGGCCCGGCTCTTGGTCCTGGGCACCTTGGCGGGGTCCGCCCGGAACGGTGTCGGTGACGGCGCGTCGCTCTTGGCGGAGCCCGCGGACTCGGCGCCCGAGGGGGAGCCGGAGGCGGTCGCGGCGGCGGATCCCGAAGGCGCCGTAGAGCTCGGCGCGGCCGCCTCGCCATGGTCTGCGAAACCGCAGCCGCCGAGCACCAGGGCGGACGCGGCCCCCCAGGCCGCGACCCGCATCCACCGCCAAGTCACTCTGTGCGTAACGGCGTTGTCGTCGTCCATCCCCGCCCCCCAACGGCCACGAGCCCACGCTCGCATTCGATGATCGTACTGACCGACGCGAGGAGGGGGCGGGCGGTTGCACGAACAGGCGGTGACGGAAGCCACGTCCGGCGCGGCCTGGGTGCGCAAGCCGAGTGCACCTGCCCGTGCTGCGGTGAAGGCTGGGCCCGGGACAGGCTGCAAGAGGCACTGTCCATGCTGCCGCCGAGAGCCGCCGCCGAACTGCGGAAACAGGTCGAACGCCTGGACGGGGTGTCACTCAGGCGAACGCACCACGAGCCCATGGCGGATCCGGGGTTGGCGTGGTGGCATCGCCGGTGCTGACCGTGCTGACGCCACCCACTGACTCGTTGGCTTTCGTGTGACTGGTCGACGCGGCGAGAAGAGCATCCGCTGGGGCGGTCGGCGGTCGGCGGTCGGCGGTCGGCGGTCGGCGGTCGGCGGTCGGCGCTCGGCGCTCGGCGCTCGGCCGGTGTCGGCGGTGGCCTGACCGTCCCACCTGGCACGACTAGGAGGTGGCGGCCTCCGCCAGGACGCGGGCGAGTTCGCGGGGGCGGGTGGCCATCGGCCAGTGGCCCGAGTCGAGGTCCACGTACTCGAGGTGGGTAGCGCGAGCGAGCTCAGGACTGTCGCCGGCGGCGATGCACTCCTTGGCCTGGGCAGGGGTGAACTCGGGGCAGACGACCACGACGGGGACGTCGAAGCGTCGCTCGTCGGTCAGGCGTACGACTCCCTTGGCGACCGCTTCGGGGACAGGAACCGCGGCGGAGGCGAAGCGGTCGCGGGTCTGCTGGTCCAGGTCGGCGGCGTCCGCTCCCTCGAAGGGATCCCAGCCCGGGAAGGGCATGGCGCCGTCCTCGATCGCGAAGTAATCGGCGTAGGCCTGTCCGTCGGTGGTGGGGAAGCCGCCGATCAGGGCGACCTTGGCCACCTTCTCCGGTCGCCCGTCGGCGGCCATCCAGGCCAGGGTCGACGCTGCGGAATGCCCTACCACCAGCGGCTTTCCGGGCGCCGCGTCGACCGCGGCAAGCACTGCTTCCAGCTGGTCGTCAAGCGTCGCGGAGGCGGCGCCGTCGCCCTGGCCCGGGAGCGTGAGCGGCACGGGACGGTGGCCGAGCGCGGTGAGTTCCGGCACGACGTCGTCCCAGGCGGACCCGTCGAGCCACAAGCCGGCGATGAGCAGGATGTCCACGATGGTTCTCCCGAAGTGGAGTCGGATCTGGTGGCCGACACGTTATCGGGAGGGTCTGACACCGGGCTCTGGCCAGAGTCCGACCTTTGAAGGCGACTCGGCCCAACCCAACCCGACCCGACCCGACCCCGGCGAACCTACGCGGTCACGGAACTAGGCGTTGCTCCACCCGGTCGTGCTGGAATACGAGTCCAGCAGGTCCACCACGAAGACCAGGGTCGAGCCCGGCGGGATCAACGGCGAGGGCGACTGATTGCCGTATCCGAGACGCGGAGGAACGACGATCTCGCGCCGACCGCCGACCTTCATCCCCCTCACTCCACGGTCCCAGCCCTTGATGACCTTGCCACCGCCCAGGGCGAACTTGAACGGCTGACCCCGATCCCAGGAGGCGTCGAACTCCTTCCCGGACTCGAAAGTCACCCCGACATAGTGGACCCTGACCACCATGCCCGGCTTGACCTCGGCCCCGTCACCGACGACCAGGTCCCGGATGGTCAACTCGGTAGGGGCGTCACCCTCCGGAACGTCGACCTCGGGCTTTGTCAGTTCACTCATCGCAGCCTTACCACTTTCCGTCGGAAGCCGTCGGACCAGCCGGACACATGGACACTCCATGCGGCAGACGGTCACGCCATCGAGAGTGCCGGTCCGCGCCTTATCTTCTCAACATCGACTCCGGGCGGGCCGCATGCTGCCGAGGCGACGTCCGCCTGGGCGTCCTCGCTCATGCGGGCCGCCCGCCGAACTGCCAGTTGTGCACCTCGATGTCGGCGTACCGGTCCGGGGTCAGGACGGCGCGTGCCGTCTGCGGGTCCGGTGCCCGCAGCAGCACCGCCGTGCCCAGCCAGGTGGTGCCGTCGTCGGACAGCAGCGGCCCGTAGGCGATCAGCTCGTCCCGGTCGGACGGTACCGCGAGATCGGCGGCCCGCCCTGTGCCGAGGCCGAGCACCAGATATCGGTTGCCGCCATTCCGGCCGCCGGGGAAGTCCCACATGGTGCGCCCCAGCACGTTGCGCCACCGTCGCAGCAGCACGTCCCGGTAGGCACCGGCCTGGTAGTTCGGCTCGTCGAAGGCGAACGCGCGGGCGGCGGCGGGACCGGGCAGGTCGACGATGTGCACGCTTCCGGTGGGGGTGTCGCCGTCGTCGGCGAGGGTCGGGCCCCGGGCGATCATCTCCTTCGCGTACCGGTCCATGTAGGACCAGTGGTCTTCCAGCAGTTCGTCGCGCAGCGGCAGGGAGCCCGGCCGGTCGCGGTGGTAGCAGAGGAACTCCATGCCCGTAGGGTCTCTTCCTGGACGTGAGCAGGGCGAGTGAGTTTCCCCGTGGTGCCCTCCACAGCGTGAGCCGTAGACATCCCCCTCCTTCAGGAGGAAGAGGGAGCCAAGGGTCAGGGAGTCGGCCGGCGGGATCGGGCCGCCTCGATGTCCGGGACGTGTTCTTCGGCCCAGAGCCGTACGGCGCGGAGCGGGACGAGCAGAGAACGGCCCAGCGGTGTCAGGGCGTACTCCACGCGGGGCGGGTTCTCCGCGTAGTCGTGACGACTGATCAGACCGTCGGCTTCCAGGGAGCGCAGGGTTTCGGTGAGGACCTTCGGAGTGATGCCCTGGATGTGCCCCTTCAGTTCACCGAAGCGACGAGGCCCGTCGTCGAGGGCGTTGACGACGAACACGGTCCAGCGGGCGCCGATACGGTGCAGCACCGTGCGGCTCGGGCAGGTCGCCGCCATCACGTTGTACGCCTTGCCCATGGCTGCTCCCAGTTCCGTTGAAGATACCGGTATCAAATCCATACCGTGGTGCCCGATCCTACGAGAGGGAGTGGAGACACATGGAACGGATCCTGGTCATCGGCGGTGCGCGGGCGCTCGGCGCGGCCGTCGCGAGACGTGCGGCGAAGGACGGGTACGACGTTGTCGTCGGTGCCCGCGACCTGGCCGCGGCCGAAGCGCTGGCGGGCGAGATCGGCGCCACAGCGGTGCGGGTCGATCTGCAGGACGAGTCGACGCTCGCGGCCGCGGCGGAACGGCTGAAGGACGGTATCGACCACATCGTGACGACGGGTTCGGCGCCGCACGATGTTCGCGCCGCCGAGCTGGATCGCGACAGGCTGCTGGCCGCGTTCACGGCGAAGGTGGTCGGCCCGATGCTGGTGGCGAAGCACTTCGCGTCGGTCCTGCGGCCGACCGGGTCGATGGTGCTGTTCTCCGGTGTGGTCGGCTGGCGCCCTGGGCGGGGATCACTCGTCAAGGGCGTCACGAACGGTGCGGTCGAGTACGCCGCGCGCCACCTGGCGGCCGATCTGGCGCCGGTACGGGTCAATGCCGTCTCGCCCGGTGTCGTGGACTCGGGCGCATGGGATCGCCTCGGTGACAGGAAGACCGCCTTGCTGGGCAAGAGCGCCGACGGGACCTTCGTCGGACGCCACGGCGAGGCCGACGACGTCGTCGACACGGTGATGTGGCTCCTGCGCGCGGGCTTCGTCTCCGGCGAGACGATCCACATCGAGGGCGGTGCCCGCCACAAGTCCGCCTGATCGGCAACGGCGGCGGCCGGGAAGGGGCACCGGGGGAGAGGGGGATGGGCAGCGCGAGCCAGGAAGCGGGGCGCGCGTGCCCGGCCCCGCTCTTGCGTGGCGGTGGGGTCGATTCCCGTCCGGCGGTGGCTGTGGGGCCGCCAGGTGCGGACCGGGGTTGCGGGTGGGTGGTCCAGGCCGGCCAAGGTCGCCGCGGCCGACCGGTCGTTACTGAGGCCGACGCTTCAGGGTGTCCGGGTCGCCACGAAGCAGCTGACGCTGTCCACAGCCCAGTGCCGCATCAGACAGCGTTCGCCCTGTTGATGCGCCACGCGAACACAGCCGCACCGACGGGTGTCGCGACCAGGTAGCCGATGAAGACACCGACCTCTGAGTCAGCCGATGCTGGAAGGGCCCAGTTCGCTGCTGCAGCCACGAGCAGTGTCACCGTTGCCAGCGCAAGGACAGCGGCAACAACGGCAAGCCGTCGGGGCGGCCCCGCACGGTACAACTCAACCGCAGGCCAGAGCGCGGGCCAGGTCACAAGCATGCCCGAACTCAACGCGGCGAGACCGGAGTCGGGCAGCCAGCCGAACGGCCACGCCAACAGGACGACGATCCCGAAGAGGGCGAGGCCGCCGAGTTCCAGCAGGACGGTCTCCACCACCAGGTCCCACATGAGGCCCCATGGACGTCGCCGGATCGAGCCGTTCCCGCTGTCCTCCTCATCCGCCACGTCGGCACAGTACCCACCGGCAGGGCGGATGTTGCCTGTTGTGGCACCCGTCGCCGCGCTCAGGTGTTCACGCTGCCGACGGGTGAGACCGGATCCCGCACTCTGGAGCGCCGGTCTCAGCACTGCCCCAGCGGCCGCGCTCACGCCGGTGACGGCAGGGTCGCGCTGCTCTTCCTCGTGCCCGTCCACGGGCTTCAACGACGGTGGAGCGCCGGGACGCTGCCCCCGACGGGCAGCATCCCGGCCGACGCGGCCCACCGTCTGCCGGTGGCCTGGTGGTCCGGTCCTACTTCAGGTGCCGGGCGAAGAACCCGGCCGCGTCCTCCCCCGCGAAGTGTGGGACGCCGGTGTGTCCGCCCATATTGGCGTGCAGCGTCTTCTCCTTGGAGCCGAAGGCGTCGAACAGGTCCAGGGCCGCCTGCCGGTCGTTGCCTTCGTCGTCCCACTGCAGCAGGACGTGCAGCGGAACGGTGACCTGGCGGGCCTCCTCGAACATGACGCGAGGCACGAGGCTCCCGGCGAAGAGGCCGGCGGCCACGATGCGCGGCTCGACCGCCGCAAGGCGGACGCCGATGGAGATCACCCCGCCCGAGTAGCCGACCGGGCCGCCGATCTCGGGCAGCGACAGGAGGGCGTCCATGGCGGCCTGCCATTCCGGGACCGCCTTGTCGACGAGCGGCAGGACGAGGGCGTCGATGATCTCGTCGCTGACCGGCGTGCCGTCTTCCATCGCTCGGCGCAGGTCGGCGCGGGCCTGGTCGACGGCGGCCCACCGGGGGCGTTCACCGCTCCCGGGGAGCTCGATGGTGGCCGCGGCGAAGCCGTCCGCCGCGGCCTGCTGAGCCCGGGCCGCCAGCCGGGGATACATCCTCTGCAGTCCGAGCGGGGGGTGGCCGAGCAGGATCAGCGGAACCGGTGCGGACGCGGACGCGGATTCCGGCGTCCACAGGATGCCGGGGATCTCATCGAGGGTGAATCGGCGCTCGAGAATGTTGTGGTCGAGACGCTGTTCAGAAGTGAAATGCATGGTCGTGCCTTTCGGGAGTGCACTGGAACGGCGCTCCCGGACGACGACCTATCGCCCGACCGTGACCCCGAAGGAGAGCACCCATGTCGATACTGTGTTCACGGGTACCACCTCCTCGTTCTCTCGCACGGCCTCCGCGAAATTAGCAGAGGCCGCCGTGATTCGCCAAACGGGTTCTCGCGGCTTCGATGTTGCCGTGGTCGGCGGCTCGGCGGGCCGGGTGCACTGAGTATCGGCGCACAGTGCTGCGGCTCTGTGATATCCGAGTGCTCTGCCGGGAAAGAGAACCCGGCAGAGCAGAGCTCACAGCAGGTCGGCCCAGGTGCTCCAGCCGGCGGTGGCCTTTGTGACGCGGCTCTTGAAGCTGCCGGTGCCGGTGCCGGCGTAGAAGTACAGGGCGCCGGAGGAGTTCGTGGCCATGAGGTCGGCCTTGCCGTCGCCGTTGGCGTCGCCGGGTGAGAACACCTTCTTGTACTGCTGCCAGCCGGTGCCGACCTTCACCCGGGCCGAGAAGGGGGCGGACGCGCTGCCGGTGCCGGCGTAGCGCCACAGGACGCCGGAGGTGTCCCGGGCCATCAGGTCGGGACGGCCGTCGCCGGTGAAGTCGCCCGCGCCGACGACGGCGTTGTAGCGCTGCCAGCCGGTGCTGACCGTCACGCGGGAGCCCACGGAGGTGCCGGAGTTGTCGCCCGCGTAGAGGTAGAGCGTGCCGGAGGTGCTCACGGCCAGCAGGTCGCCCTTGCCGTCGCCGGTGACATCACCGGGGCCGATGACCCGGTTGTAGGAGGTGGAGCCGGTGGCGAGTTGGGGGTCCGAGAGCGCGTAGAACGCCGGGTTGGTCAGCCTGCCGCTGCTGACGGACTGGACGACCAGGTCGGCGAGGCCGTTCTGACGGAGCGAGGAGGCGTACGCGAGGCGGGTGGTGGCGGACGGCCAGGCCTCGCCGACCAGAAGCTTGCCGGTCAGTGTGCCGGTGCCGGTGACCTCGTAGCTGTAGAGGCTGCCGGCCGTCGTACGGGCCATGGTCCCGAACTTGCCGAAGTGCGGGTTGTCGCCGGCTCCCGCGAACTGCGTGACCTTGCCCCAGCCCTTGCTGCGGGCGGACCGGGTGCCGAAGGTGCCCTTGCCGTCGCCCGGGTAGAACCACAGGGCGCCGGAGAAGTCCCTGGCCAGCAGGTCGGTCCTGCCGTTGCCGTCCCAGTCGCCGCCGCCGATGATCTGGTTGTACGACGCCCACTCGGTCCTCGGGTCCTTGACCCGGGTCCCGAAGGTGCCCCCCTTCTTGCCGGGGTAGCGGTAGAGGACGCCTGCCGGAGTGCGGGCCAGGAGGTCGCCGACGCCGTCGCCGGTCAGGTCACCGGCGCCGATCAGCTCGTCGTACTGCTGCCAGCCGGTGCCGACCAGCACACGGGTGCCGAAGGCGCCGGTGCCCTTGCCGGGGTAGTAGTAGAGCGAGCCGGCCGGAGTACGGGCCAGCAGGTCCGCCTTGCCGTCGCCGTTGAGGTCCCCGGGGGCGACGACCTTGTTGTAGATCTGCCAGCCGGACGCGACCGTACTGTACGAGCCCAGGCCGCCGGGGCTGCGCGCGTAGCCGCCGGAATGGAAGTACAGCACGCCGCTCGCGCTGAGGGTCAGCACGTCCTGGAAGCCGTCCCGGTCGAGGTCGCCCGGGGTCAGTACGTCCTTGACCTTGGCGACGTCCGAGTCGAGGACCATGACCTCGGCCGAACCCGTGTCGAGGTACAGCTGGCCCGCGACGTTGCGGTAGATCAGGTCGGACGTGCCGTCCCTGTCGAAGTCACCGCGCACCGGGGCGGCGGCGTCCGCGTGGGTGGGCAGCATCACGAAGACGCCTGTGGTGAGCACCGCCGCCGTGGCGGCCAGCACCGATGCCTTCATGCCAGGGGAGCGCCGGCTTCCGGGGCTCCGGTCGCGCCGCCGGGGGCGGGTGGTGAACACGTTCTCTCCCGGAAGGTCAGGGGGTGGCGGAGACGTCGGTGGTGGCGACGTCGGTGGCGGCGTCGCTCGGGGACTGCGTGACGGAGGGCGATGCGGGCGCGGTCGTCGCGGCCGGGTCCGTGGCCGACTCCGTCGGCTCGGCCGACTGCGTAGGGGTGGCGGTGTCCGCCGGGGTGGCGGTGTCCGCCGGTCCCGCGGGCTCCTCCGCACTCGCGCTCGTGCTCGACGAGGGCTCGGTCGGGACGCCGACCTGGTACACGCCCGGCACACCGTTCTCCACCCGGAAGGTCGCCGCCGTGGTGGTCGTGCCGTTCCTGGTCAGCACGGTGGAGATCGCCCGCAGTCGTGCCTCGACACGGTCCTCGGTGATGTCCAGCAGCAGATAGCCGCGCCGGGCGTCGATCATCTTCCAGTGCGGGTTGTCCGCCAGCTTGGGCGCCCACTCGGCGGCGAAGGCGACCAGGTCCTCGTCCCCGCTGCTGGAGATGGACGTCCCGACGAACTCCGCGCCGACCACGGCCGACTTCGCGTCGGCGTAGTCCAGCTTGAGGTCGCTGACGATGGTGCGGTGCCTGTCGCCGGAGAGCACCACGGGGTTGCGGACGCTCTGGAACTCGGCGAGCAGGGCGGCACGTTCCTTCTGGTAACCGTCCCAGGCGTCGTACGACCACTGCTTGCCCACACCCGCGAGGTAGTCGGTCTCGGCCATCATCACCTGGGAGGCGACCAGGTTCCAGCGCGCGCCGGAGGTGCGCATGCTGTTCACCAGCCAGTTGCGCTGGGTGTCGCCCATGATGACCCGGCCGGCCTTCAGGGCCCCGGCGGCGGTGGTCGCCTGGTCGTCGCGGTACTGCCGGGTGTCCAGGACGTGCAGCCGGGCCAGGGGGCCGAAGTCGAGCGAGCGGTACATCAGGACATTCGGGCCGCTGGGCTTCTGCGCGGCACGGATCGGCATGTGCTCGTAGAAGGCCTGGAAGGCGGCCGCCCGGCGGGCCCGGAACTTCGCGGCGGGCCAGGCGACGGGGTCGTTCGCCACGTCACCGGCCCAGTCCTGCTCCACCTCGTGGTCGTCGAAGACGACGACGAAGGGTGCCGCGGCGCGCATCGCCTGGAGGTCCGGGTCGGTGTTGTACTGCTCGTGGCGGGCACGGTACTGGGCGAGCGTGACGGGCTGGCCCACGCCTTCGTGCCGGCGTACGCGATAGGAGTAGGCCGAACTCTCGTAGATGTAGTCGCCGACGAACAGCACGAGGTCCGGCTGCTGTTCGAGCATGTCCCGGTAGGCGGCGAAATAGCCGTGCTGCCAGTTCTGGCAGGAGGCCAGCGCGATCCGCAGGTTCTTCGGGGCGTCACCGGCGGCGGGGGCGGTGCGGGTCCGGCCGGTGATGGAGGTGCGGCCCAACGCCTTGAACCGGTACCAGTAGTCGGTGGCCGGGGTCAGGCCCGTGACGTCCACGTGGACGCTGTAGCCGAGGCCGCTGGTCGCCGACGCCGTACCGCTCTTGACGACCTTGGTGAAGCCGCTGTCCGAGGCGAGCTCCCAGCTCACCGCGACGGTGGGAGCCAGAATGCCGGAGCTGCCCTGCTGGGCCGGCACCACCCTGGTCCACAGCACGATCGCGGTGGGCAGCGGATCGCCGGAGGCGACGCCCAGCTTGAAGACCGTGCCGCTCACCGCCGCACCGGCACCGGCCGTGGCGGTCGCCCCGCCCACGGACGCCGAGGCGCTGCCCGCCAGCAGTTGCCCGGCGGCCGCCGCACCCGCGGCGCCCAGCGTGACGGCCCCCGCGCCCAGGAACCGCCTGCGACGGATCCCGTTGGCTTCTGTGTCGTTGTCACTCGGCTGCACCGGCATGCCTTTTCCCCCCGGGGCGGTGCCCTGCGCAGCGCCGGTGAACATGATCGCCAGGGATTCTATGCAATACCCTCGCGTCTACAGCACCGGGCCCGTGAATCCGTTCGAACAACCAGCAGGAGCCATGCACCGACCGCACCGACCACTGATTGCCGCAGTCACGGTCCTGCTCCTCGCCGGCGCGGCAGGATGCTCGTCGTCCGGCGCCGAGCAGGAGGCGGGAAGCGGCTCCGGTGCGGGTTCCGGTTCGGGTTCGGGTTCGTCGAGCATCGTGCCCAGGGGCGGGTCGGAGAGCGACGGCTCGCCGAGTGCGGACGGGAGCGGGGCCACCCGAGAGAGCGGCAGCGAGGGCAGAGGCGGCAGTGGTGGGGCGTCCTCCCCGCCCGCCGAGGTGCTCTTCGGAGCCGACTCCCTCCCCACTCCCGCCGCCGACCACTGCCGTACGGAGAACCTGACGGCCGTGGCACGCAGTACCGGTCAGGGCCTGGCCTCGGTAGTGATCACCAACCACGGCACCGGCTCCTGCACGGTGCGCGGCTTCCCCTCCCTCCTCTTCAAGACCGAGACCGGCAGGACCGAGTTGCCGGTGGACTGGGCCGGGTCGGCCACCGAGGCGGCGGAGGTCACCCTCGCTCCTGGCGATTCGGCTTCGGCCGCGCTCAGCTTCGCCGGCCTCGGCGAGTGCGAGCCGGTCACCGGCCTCGACCTCGTCCCGCCCGGCGAATCCCGGGCCCTCACCCCTGCTTTCACGACCTCGAACGGGAAGAAGGCGGCGGTGCACATCTGCGACACCGGGGTGAAGGTGCAGGCGTTCTCGCCCGCGCGGTGATCCTGGGCTCTGCCCTGCGATGCTGCGAGGCCCCCGTCGGGGGGCGCCGGAGACGCACCCGCGCCAAGCCGAACCGCCTGGTCGCACACGGCGGTGCCGAGCGTTGATGGGGACCGTTCGACGGCGATGCGTTAAGGGGCACCGCTCGACGGCGATCGAAAGCGGGCCATGATCTGCTGTGCGTACTGATCGTCCGGGCCGATGTCCTGGACCACTCGATGGGCCTCTTGGGCCCGACCCGTCTCGCACAGCAGCCGAACCAGGACGTACAGGGCACCACGATCACCGTCTCTGGCGCGGTCGTGCAGTGTCGCCTCCATCCCCCGCTCGCGAAGCGCTCTGTTGAGTCTCCGACGTGCGTGGACATCCGTGAGGGCGCGCTCGGTGAGTTCCGGGAGCCGTTCCGCGCGGGCGAGCAGATCCATGTGCCACAGGTGGTTGTCGTGCCTGTAGGGATCGGTGGAGTAGCACTCGGCGTGGGCGCTGACCAACGTGATGGCCGTATCCCAGTCCCGGCGCCGTTCCGCTGTCCGGGCTTGCTCGAGCCAGTCCACCGGACGAGTATCGCGCAGCGCTGCGTCGTACAGCATCGCGGGCGCGGTCGCCGACCGGCGTCCGCCAGGAGCAGGCCCCCACCGCTGTCTGCCGAACACTCTCGAAACGACGGGGCGGCGGTGACCCCGGACGGTCCTGACACCTGACCTGCGGTGGGTGGGTCCGGGAATGCGGGCCCGTTGGTCCGACCGGTCGGATCTGCCGGTGGGTCGCGCCGGGACGCTCCGGGCGGCGGCAGCGCCGAGGTTATGAATATGCCGCACCTGACCGTCCACGAACATCAACTTCAGGAGCCACACAATGCGCCCCATCAGGGCAGCCTGCCTCGGCACGGCCACCGCGCTGGCCGGTCTTCTCGCCTGCGCCCCTCTCGCGGCCGCCGCGACGGACACCGGTTTCGCACCCGCCACGGGCAAGGACCGGGTCATCACGCTCATCGGTCATCTCGCACAGCAGACCCGTTTCCCCGTCAACCCCGGCGGCAGCCCCGCCCAGGGCGACCGGACCGTCTTCCGCTCGGACCTCTTCGACCTGAACGGCAACCAGGTCGGCGACACCGCCGGCACCTGCACCACCACCCGGGTCGACAACGGCGGAGCGGAGGTGTGCAACGTGAACTACAACCTCCCCGGTGGCCAGCTCACCGTGCAGGGGATGGTCTTCGGCAACCTCATCCCGGGCCCTCCGCCCTCGTTCGACAACGCGATCACCGGCGGCACCGGGGTATACGACCGGGCTCGTGGCCAGGTCCACGCCGACACGATCGGCATGGGCATCAGGCGCTTCACGATCGACCTCGACCGCTGAGCGACCCTGCCCCTGCCCGGTGAGCGGGCGGCGCGGTCGAGCGCGGCGAACGCTTCGCCGTCCTGGCCGTTGCCGCCCGGCTCAAGTGCAACCGCACCGGGCAGCAAGGCCGTCAGGTCGCCGCAGCCCGGTGCGACTACGGCGGTCGGCTGAAGGCAGTCGTAGGCTGTCACTGCTGCGGAAGGGCGCTGTCATGGACGAGGACTCCCGGACCAGGGCCGCGATCGAGGAGCACTGGCGGGCCTCGGAACGCGGGAACACCGAAGCCGAGCACGCCATCTACGCCACGGACGCGATCCTGGACTACCCGCAGTCAGGTGAGCGGTTCCGGGGCCGCGCGGCGATTTCGGCGCAACGCGGTGGGCATCCTGCCGACCGTCACTTCACCGTCGAGCGGATCACCGGCCACGCGCACCTTTGGGTGAGCGAATGCGTGATCACCTACGACGGTGTGCCTTCGTACTCGGTGAGCATCATGGAATTCGCCGACCAGCACGTGGTGCACGAGACGCAGTACTTCGCCGAGCCCTTCGGCGCGCCGCCCTGGCGGACCGCGCTCGCGGAGCCGATGCCAGACCGAACCATCACCGGAATCTGAGGTCCGGCCTCGTTCGGGGCACGGACTGATCAGCCTGTCGCTTTGCCCCCTGGCGAGGAGGACCTCGTGCAGCTGGGGGCCGGACATCGTCGCCGGCCGAACGGCCCGCTGATCGCCGAGGAGACCGGGCCGCGCGAGCGACTGGTCGTCCAGCGCGCCGCTCATACCGCCACCGACCGCGAGGAGGTCACCTCGAGACGCCGGGACGGCACCGGACGAAGGGGGAGTGCCCGCAACCCGGCGCCGAGGAAGCTGTGCTTCTTCGGCCGGTGTGCAAGCGGGTTCAGGTGAATGCGTCTTCGAGGGCAAGGCGCCGTACCGTGCGCAGGGTTGATCGGAGGCTGTGCAGGTCGGCCGAGCCGAGGGCGAGGCGAATGGCCTGCGGCGGGTGAGCCGAGGTGGTGAACGGCTCCGCCGTGGTGACCGAGATGCGGTGACGCGCGAGGGTGGCGGTCAGGCGGTCGGCGCGTGCGTTGTCGGGCAGCGGGACCCAGGTGAAGTAGGACGCGGGATGGCCGACCAGCGTCAGCCCTGCCAGTTCTTGCACGGCGAGGGCCTGGCGGGCCTTGGCGTCCTCTCGCTTCTGCGCCTCCAGCTGGTCCACGGTGCCGTCGTCGAGCCAGCGGCAGGCGATCGCCGTGGTCAGGGCCGGGGTGTTCCAGGTGGTCGCCCGGACCGCGCGTTCGAGCAGTGGCACCACGGTCGGCGGGGCGAGCACGAAGCCGACCCGCAGACCCGTGGCGACGCTCTTGGACAGCCCGGAGACGTAGACGGTGATGTCCGGTGCGGCCGCCACCAGCGGCGGTGGCGGGTTCTCGACCAGGTAGGCGTACGAGGCGTCTTCGATGACGAGCACGCCGTGCTGCCGGGCGATCCTGATCAGGCGGACGCGGTCGGTTTCCGTCATGACCCAGCCCAGCGGGTTGTGCAGCGTCGGCATGGTGTACACCGCGCGCACCGGTCGGGTCGCGCACAGCTTCTCCAGGGCGTCGAGGTCTGGTCCGTCGGCGGTGGTGGGGACGGGCTCCAGGTCGAGGCGCAAGGTGTGCGCGAGCACCTTGAAGCCGGGATAGGTGAGCGCGTCGACCGCGATGACGTCGCCGGCGTTGAGCATGGCCATGGCCGTGACGGCCAGGCCGTGCTGCGCACCGTTGACGACGAGGACGCGGTCCGCGTCAGCGGGGATCCCCCGGCGCCCCAGGTGCCGTCCGATCGAGGCCCTGTCCTGGGGGCGGCCCGGGTGCGGCTGATAGCGCAGCAGCGAGTCGAGATCACCGGAGACGGCCACTTCTCGTAGGGCCTGGCGCAGGAGGCCGGTCTGGCCGGGCAGCGACGGATAGTTGAAGTTGAGGTCGACCGCGTCCGTGGCGACGACCTGCTGGTCGATGCCCTGGCTGGGAGAAACCGCGAGGTCGCGCACGAACGTGCCGCGGCCCTGCTCCCGGCTGACCAGCCCCATGGCCTCCAGTTCGGCGTACACCCGCGTCGCGGTCACCACCGCGACGCCCTCACGGGCGGCCAGCGCGCGGTGGGTCGGCAACCTTGCGCCCGCCGCGAGGCGTCCCGTCCGGATGTCGGAGGCGAGTGCGTCGACCAGAGCTTTGTAGCGCGGGGCTGCCATGGGCCGAAATTGTATCCATGACAATTCTTTGACTGTCCTGATCGCGGGTCCGTACCGTCGCGGTGTTTCCGCGCTCACCTGGAAAGGACAGCCGTCATGCACGTCGCCATCCTCACGTTCGAGGGTTACAACGAGCTCGACTCCCTGATCGCGCTCGGAGTGCTCAACCGCATCAAGGCGGACGACTGGCGCGTCACCATCGCCACGCCCGGCCCCAAGGTGACGTCCATGAACGGGGTGGTCATCGAGCAGATGTCCACCCTGGAGGAGGCGTGCACCGCCGACGCCGTCATCGTCGGCAGCGGCATCGCCACCCGTGAGGTCGTCGAAGATCCGGCGATCATGAGTGTCCTTCGGGGCCTGGACCCCTCGCGCCAGCTCATCGCGGCACAGTGCTCCGGCGCGCTCGTACTGGCCAGGCTCGGGCTGCTCGACGACATCCCCGCCTGCACCGACCTGACCACCAGGCCCTGGGTCGTCGCGGCCGGTGTCGAGGTCCTCGACCAGCCCTTCTACGCGAAGGGCAACGTCGCCACCGCGGGCGGCTGCCTGGCGTCGCACTACCTCGCCGCCTGGATCATCACCCGACTGCACGGCAAGGACGCCGCCGAGAGCGCACTGCACTATGTCGCCCCGGTCGGCGAGAAGGACGAGTACGTCGAGCGTGCCTGGCGCAACATCAACCCCTATCTGCCCGCCCCCACGCCGACGCTCGTCTGACGCTTCACGCCGGGTCTCCAGCCTCCTCCGGCAGCTCGGCGACGCATTGATCGCCCAAGAGCCTGGCCACGACGGCCTTGAAGAGGCGGTCTTCCTCGGCCGGGAGCAGGATTTCAAGCTGTCGCCCGGCTGCGTCGCACACCAGCATCGAGTGATCAGCGACGACTTCGACACCCACGAGTGGGGCCCCGAGCTGAAGTTTCGCGATTGTGCCGTCGGCCATGGACAGGAAAACGCCCTCGGCTTCCACTGTCAGGCGCGCGCGGTGCCGACCGCCGCCGGAGTTGCGGAAGCGTGCGGCACAGCGAATGCGGGCGGTGCCCCCCTGGCCCAGTGCATCGACCGCCTGGCGAATCCGCATCCGGCGCCACCGCTTCCGTATCTGGCGAAGGAGTGAATCGGCCATGATCGCAAAGACCGCGGTCACGAAAAGCTTCTCCCGCACAGACATCTCCTGCAGCTCGGCACTCTCATGATCAAAATGATGCTCAGCCTGCCGCTGACCTCAGGATCTGGCGCCTCGGAATGATCCCATGACCCTGCCCACTCCGTACGGCTGAGGGTGGACGGCGGGCACGGGGAGCGTGTTCGATGTGCGCGAGAACCGACAGAAGCAGCGGATCGCATCCGACCGCCTGCGGTGTGGTGGGATCACGCGGAACGAATCTTCGCGGTGCTGGGAGGACACGATGGCGGCTCGCGCGGTGCTCTTCGCTGTGGAGGCCGAGGAGCCACTGGACGGGCAGTGGCTGAGCGATCGCTTCGCCACACTCACGTTCGACACCTACCAGGGCACCGGCGACGCCGACGACATCGCCTACACCCAGGCGTTCCTGCCCGGACTGAAGAACTTCTACCTCACCGCAGCACAGAACGACCGAGCGGTCGTCTTCACCGTCGACCAGTAGACCGGCGCCAACTCAGGCCGCAGGCCGGGGCGAACTCGGACCGGAAGCGGCTCTCGTTCGGATGCTCTGGCCAGGCCGACTCGGTCCGCTGCGGGGCGGCGGACGCCGCCGCTCTGGTACGGAAACCGGTGGACGTGGCGCACAGGCGCCCGGAGCGCCCGCCCGACCAAGCTGATCGGCTGCCCCTCTCGCCGACGTCTCCATGTCTCATCCCGCTGAGCCGGTGAAAACCCGTGGTCACGCATCTGTTCCTCCACGATCACGTGATCATCCGTGGGCGGTGCGTCGATCGCCCGAGGGCGCCGTCGGCTGCCGACGGGCGCGGCGGGCGCGGGGGTCATGTGCCGTGGAGTTCGGCCTGGACGCGGCGGGAGGGGCGGAAGGCGTAGAGGTCGAGGATGTCGGGCGGGTCGGCGAGGCCGGGGCCGCCTTCCTCGATCCAGGCGGTGATGTCGATGGTGGTGTCGGGGTCGTTGACCAGGCCGAGCCAGACGGGGCGGCCGCCGTTCTCGCGGCCTTCGGCGGAGGGCTGGACGACGATGACGTTGGCGCGCTCGCAGGCGTCGAGGCAGTCGGTGACGCGTACGGTCGCCGTGCCGTCGAGAGCCTGGCGCAGGTCGCGGAGCTGGGCGGTGTGGTCGAGGCCGGGGACCTTGGGGGTGCCGCAGCAGCAGCCGCGGCAGACGGTGACGGTGGGCAGTGCCGGCCCCGGGGCGGAGGCGGCACGACGGGTGCGTCTGCTCACGCGGTGTCCTCGGTGGGTCGGGGCCAGGCGGTCTCGCGCAGCAGGCGCAGGCCGTTGAGGCCGACGATGACGGTGGAGCCCTCGTGGCCGGCGACGCCGAGGGGCAGGGGGAGGGTGCCGATCAGGTCCCAGGCGACCAGGACGGCGATGAACGAGCCGGCGATGGCCAGGTTCTGGATGACGAAGCGGCGTGCGGTGCGGGAGAGCTGCACGATCGAGGGGATGGTGGTCAGTTCGTCGCGGACGACGACGGCGTCGGCGGTCTCCAGGGCGAGGTCGGAGCCGGCCTTGCCCATCGCGATCCCGCAGTGCGCGGCGGCCAGGGCGGGGGCGTCGTTGACTCCGTCGCCCACGACCAGCACCTTGTGTCCCTGGGCTTCCCACTTCTTGACGGCGCCGACCTTGTCCTGGGGCAGCAGCCCGGCGCGGACGTCGGTGATGCCGACCTCGGCGGCCAGGCGCCGGGCGGCGCGTTCGTTGTCGCCGGTCAGCAGGATCGGGGTGCGACCGGTCAGGCGGGTGAGCGCGGCGACGGTGGCCGCCGCGTCGGGCCGCAGCCGGTCCGCGATCCCCAGCACGCCCACCGGTGCCCCGTCGCGCAGGACGACGACCGCGGTACGCCCGGCCTCCTCCAGCTCGGCCGCCACTGCCCGGTGCGGCTGGTGGCCGGCAGCGTCCAGCGGCCGGGCGGGGGAGCCGACCGTGATGGTGCGGCCGCCGACGACGGCGGTGACGCCCTGTCCGGGGGCGGAGGCGAAGTCTTCCGCGTCGGTCAGGGGCAGGCCGCGTTCGCGGGCGGCGGCGACCACGGCCCGGGCCAGCGGGTGCTCGCTGGGGTGCTCGGCGGACGCCGCCAGGGCGAGGAGCGAACCCTCCTCCAGGCCGCTGCCGGGCAGGGGGCGCAGGTCGGTGACGTGAGGGGCGCCTTCGGTGAGGGTGCCTGTCTTGTCCAGGGCGACGATGTCGATCTGGCCGAGCCGTTCCATGGCGACGGCGGACTTGGCGAGCACGCCACGGCGGCCGGCGTTGGCGATGGCCGACAGCAGCGGCGGCATGGTGGAGAGCACCACCGCGCACGGCGAGGCCACGATCATGAACGTCATCGCCCGCAGCAGTGCCGCGGAGAGGGTGTCGCCGAAGGCGAGCGGGATCGCGAAGACGGCGAGGGTCGCGAGGACCATGCCGATCGAGTAGCGCTGCTCGACCTTTTCGATGAACAGCTGGGTGGGCGCCTTGGTCCCGGAGGCCTCCTCGACCATCTTCACGATCCGGGCGATCACCGAGTCCGACGGGTCGCGCTCGACCCGTACGCGCAGGACCCCGGTGCCGTTGACGGTGCCGGCGAACACCTCGTCCCCTGCCTGCCTGGCCACCGGAAGCGGCTCACCGGTGATGGTGGCCTGGTCGACGTCACTGGCTCCGTCGAGCACCTGTCCGTCCGCGCCGACCCGCTCGCCGGGCCGGACCAGGATCGTGTCCCCGACCGCCAGGCGCTCGGCGTCCACCGTCTCCTCGGTGCCGTCCGGCAGGAGCCGGGTGGCGGTGGTGGGGGCGAGGTCGAGCAGTCCGCGCACGGAGTCGGCGGTGCGGGCGGTGGCCACGGCTTCCAGGGCGCCGGAGGTGGCGAAGATGACGATCAGCAGCGCGCCGTCGAGGACCTGGCCGATCGCGGCGGCCCCGAGGGCGGCGACGACCATCAGCAGGTCCACGTCCAGCGTCTTGTCCTTCAGGGCTTTCAAGCCCTCCCAGCCGGGCTCCCGGCCGCCGGTGACGTAGGTCGCGGCGAACAGGGCGCCCCACAGCCACGCCGGACCGTCGAGCAGGTGGACCGGCAGCGCGAGAAGGAACAGCACCAGCGCCGCGAGCGCCCAGCGGGCCTCGGGCAGTGCGAGCAGGCGGGTGCGGCGCCGGGGCGGTAGCGGACGCGGAGCCCCGGTGGGCGGCGCGGAGCGCTGCTCCAGGACAGAAGACATGACAAAACAACCCTTCACGGGCGGGAGGGGGTTACGCCTCCACCGTACATGAACACCTGAACAGCTCTTCATGTGTCATCGGTATGATGGGCGCATGGGACATGGACGGGACGCCACCGCCGGCAGCGCCAGTACCCGCGAACGGCTCGACGCGGTCGGTACCACCGATGTCGCCGCCACCCTCCAGGCCCTCGCCGCACCCTCCCGGCTCTACATCCTGGCCCGCCTCCAGGAAGGCCCCTGCCCGGTCGGAGAGCTTGCCGAAGCCGTCGGCATGGAAGCCTCCGCCTGCTCGCACCAGCTCCGGCTCCTGCGCAACCTCGGCCTGGTCACCGGCGAGCGGCAGGGCCGCTCCATCGTCTACTCGCTCTACGACAACCACGTCGCGGAGCTTCTCGACCAGGCCCTCTACCACGTCGAGCACCTGCGCCTGGGACTGCACGACACCCCGGCCCGCGAGGCTGCTGCCGCCGCCGGGCGCTGAGCACGGGCCTGGCGCAGCTCCCGCGAACTCATCCCCCGCATTCCCGTCCTGAACGAGCTGCGCGCGGGCGCCGGGGCGGTGGTGGGCCGACTGCCCGCCGCCGCCGTCGTCCTGGCCGTGCTCGCCGCCGGGACCTGGTGGCTCGGCCGACGGCGCGACCCGTGCTCCTGTGGGCCGAAGACCGCTGAGCAGGACGGGTGCGGCTGCAAGGCGCCGGGGGGCCCGTTGAAGATCACGGGTGCGGGCCGCGGGGCTTGACCGTCGAGCCGAGGTGAAGGCTTACGGGCGAGGGGGGGGGAGCAAGATGCGGATCTCGTCGCTCGTCGAACGCAGCGGCGTCCCGGCGGCCGGCAGACCGGCGGGTCCACGGGACCGCAGCTCTGCCGGCCGCCGAGCGGACCCCGGCCGGTGACCGCCTGTACGGCGGGGACGTGCTCGGCCCACTCTTCATCCGCTGTCTTTCGGAGCCCGGCCGGCACCTCTAGTGGTTCTGTTCGACCGCTCGGAGTGCTTCTGCCAGCCAGTTCCGATACCAGCGGGAGAAGGTGATCGGCTCCTGTTCCGGCCCGAGCAGCGGTTCGAGGTCCCGCTCGTCGACCCGGTCGTCGGACCAGATGTGACCGCGTTCGGGACCGCTCACGACGAGCCACTGGCGGTAGGCGCAGCCCAGATGGCACAGAACGATGGCGCCGACTGTCCGCTCGGGATTCCACATCACCGCGTCCCACTTCTCGTCCCAGGCCTCGTACGCCTGGTCGAAGTCCGTGATCTCCTCGAAGTCCTCCTCCTCCGGACACTCCTCCTGCAGTGCGAGGACCAGCGCGGGGTCGGGGCCCTGGGCCGGGAACGGCTCGGTGAGCCGGTCGAGTTCAGCCAGGTCCGCGCCGTCACCCGTCCACCGCCATCGCCCCTCCACCCGACGTACGGGGAAGACTCCGTAGGCGGGGCCGGCACCGCCCGCACCGACCTGGGTCAGGAACTCCCGGTAATCCTCGGGAAGCCGGACGCCCAGCTGCTCCTCCAACTCGGCCAGCTCGCGCTCGCCGAGAGGATCCTCCAGCGCGAAATCGTGACCGTTGAAGCCGAACACCGCGTCGGCTCCCGGCGCCTTCGCCAGTTCCTGTATCTGCTCGCGGACGCCCGCCCATGATCCTGCACTCATGGCCGCAGCGTACGGGGCGGCTCCGACATCCCCCGGCGGGCCGTCGTCCGGCCTGCCCGCGCGTCATGGGGCGGCGTCGGCGGTGATCGCTTCGGAGTCCGGTCCCCGGCGGCCGCGACGAGCTTCATCGGCGCCCGGCAGCAGGCGGGGGCAAGGATGTCGCGGGGGACGCCACTGAGGTCGTAGACCACCTCGATGCCGATCCCACCGACTGGAATCACATCCAGGACGAGTGGGGTCGACCTCCTACCGGGGCCGCATCGTGGCCTCCTCCCCGAGGACGAGGCGGACGGGTCGGTTGGTGCTGTGTCAGCAGGCGGAAGTGCGAGCAGGCGCACGATGCCTCGGGGCAGGGTTCACGGCCACTCTGGTGATCCACCCGAAACCAGACCTGGAGATCCGTTTCCCGTGGCCAACTTGCTCTACCGACTGGGCCGGACCGCCTTCCACCGGCGCTGGCTCGTCACATTGCTGTGGGCGGTGATCCTCGGTGCCGTCGGCGTCGGGGCCGCCACGGCTCCGTCCTCCTCGGACGACGGCACGTCCTTCATGCCCGGCATCGAGGCGCAGAAGGCGTTCGACCTGATCGGAGAGCGCTTCCCGGGCTCGTCCGCCGACGGAGCCGGCGCGCAGATCGTGTTCGTCGCCCCCGACGGGGAAAAGGTGACGGCCACCGGCCGTCGTGCCGCGATCGACACCTTCGTGGAGGAGGCCGCCTCCGAGCCGCAGGTCGCCGCGGCCGTGAGCCCCTTCACGGCGAAGGCGGTGAGCAAGGACGGTTCCACCGCCTACGCCACCGTGAACTTCAAGGTGCCGGCGGGCCATCTCACCGAGGCCGACAAGAGTGCGATCGAGAAGGCGATCGACCAGGTCCGCGACTCCGGGCTCACGGTCGAGGTCGGCGGTACCGCGCTCGCCGAGCAGGTGTCGGCCGGCGGTTCCTCCGAAGCGATCGGTATCGTGCTGGCCGCGGTCGTCCTGCTGATCACCTTCGGGTCCCTGGCCGCTGCGGGGCTTCCGCTGCTCACCGCCATTATCGGCGTCGGAGTCAGCATGGCCTCGATCACGGCGCTCGGCAGCACCTTCGGTCTGTCCCTCACCACGGGCACGCTCGCCACCATGCTCGGGCTCGCGGTCGGCATCGACTACGCCCTCTTCGTGGTCTCCCGCTACCGCGAGGAGCGCGCGCAGGGTCACGAGCCGCGTGAGGCGACCGCCCTGGCCACCGGTACGGCCGGGTCCGCCGTGGTCTTCGCCGGGCTCACCGTCGTCATCGCCCTCGCGGGGCTGTCGGTGGTCGGTGTGCCGATGCTGACGAAGATGGGTCTGTGTGCGGCGGGCGCGGTCGTCGTCGCCGTACTGATCGCCCTCACGCTGGTGCCCGCCCTGCTGGGGATGTGGCCGAACGCCGTGCTCTCCCGTGCCACGCGCAAGCGCGGTGGCTCGACCGCTCGGTCGGACAACGGCGGTACGCGCTGGGCCCGCTTCGTGCTGCGCCGTCCGGTGACGGTGCTGGTGACCTGCGTCGTGGGCCCGGGCGCCCTGGCCCTGCCCGCCGTCGACCTGCGGCTGGGCATGCCGGGCGCCGAGTCCAAGCCGGTCTCCTCGACGGAACGGCGCGCCTACGACGCGCTCGCGGCCGGCTTCGGCGCGGGCTTCAACGGGCCGCTGACCATCGTCGCCGACGTCCGGGGAACGGACCGGCCCCAGGCCGCCGTCGCCCGGATCAGCAGGACGATCGGAGACACCGAGGGAGTCGTGTCCGTCTCCGCCGCCCGGTTCAACCCGGCGGGCGACACGGCGCTGTTCTCCGCGGTCACCGCCACCGGCCCCAACGACGAGCACACCAAGGATCTCGTCCGCACCATCCGGGCCGAGCGCGCGGGCCTGGAGAAGGACACCGGAGCGACCTTCGAGGTCACCGGCAGCACCGCGATGAACATCGACATCGCGCAGGCTCTCCAGGACGCCCTCGTGCCCTACATGGCCGTGATCGTGATCCTTGCCCTGCTCCTCCTGCTGGTCGTGTTCCGCTCCCTGCTGGTGCCGGTCAAGGCGGCCTTCGGCTTCCTGCTGTCGGTGCTGGCCGCGCTCGGTGCCGTGGTCGCGGTCTTCCAGTGGGGCTGGGGGGCGGGTCTGCTGGGCGTGGAGCAGCCGGGGCCGATCATGAGCCTGATGCCGATCTTCCTGGTGGGCATCGTCTTCGGCCTGGCGATGGACTACGAGGTGTTCCTGGTCGCCCGGATGCGCGAGGCGTACGTGCACGGCGATCGGGCCCCGCAGGCTGTCGTCAGCGGGTTCCGGCACAGCGCACGGGTGGTCGTCGCCGCCGCGGTGATCATGATCGCGGTGTTCTCCGGGTTCATGGGTGCCGGCGAAGCGATGATCAAGACCATCGGGTTCGGGCTCGCCGTCGCGGTACTGTTCGACGCGTTCGTCGTCCGTATGGCGCTGGTGCCGGCGGTCCTGGCACTGTTGGGTGACAAGGCCTGGTGGCTGCCCAGGTGGCTCGACAGGCTCCTACCGCGCGTCGACGTAGAGGGCGTCGGCCTCACCCCGGTCACGACGCCGGATGCCGCGGCTGCGAACGGCGCGACGACGTCGCAGGAGACGGTCCGTATCTGATGCGCCTGCCGCAAGGCCGCGGGGCTGCCTCGGGCACCCACGGCCTTGCGGCCGTGGGACCCGCGCTCTCCCGCGGCGGGTGGTGACGATGTCGGTTTGTGCAATTGGCTCGGAGCGAGATGAAGACCAGCTGGCAGCGCTGGGCGGCGGTCCGCCCGCATGCCGCCGAGGCCGTGACCCTGCTTGTGGTGTTCACGATCACCATCGTGGCCGTCGTCGTCACCTGGGCGGTGATGCCCGGATCACTGCTGTGGCCGGCCATCGGCGTGTCGGCTCTCGCCTGCGGCGCTCTTCGGTGGCGACGCAAACGGCCCTTTCCCGTGCTCGTCCTCACCCTGCTGTGCGCCATGGCGCAGGGAGCACTCGGTTACCTCCTGACCCCCGGCCTCATGGGGCCGCTGCTCGTCGCGCAGTACTCGCTCAGCGCGCAGAGCCGCCGACGCACGACCTGGAACAGCGCGTTCGTCGCCGTCCTCGGCATAGGGGTGACGGGATTCGTCCTCACGCCGTTCCACAAGTCGCCCGTTCTGGCCGTCGTCAACCCGACGGCATGGGTGCTCCTGTCCGCGGCCTTCGGCAGCTACGTCCGGGTGCGCCGCGAGTACGCGGTGGCCCGCGCGGAGCACGCCGCCTGGGAACGCGAGGAGGAAGCGCGTCACCGGGTCGTCCAGGAACGTATGCGCATCGCCCGGGAACTGCACGACGTGGTCGCCCATCATCTGACCCTCGCCGACGCCCAGGCCGGCACCGCCGCGCACCTCGCCCGGACCCACCCCGACCAGGCGCTCGCGATCATCGGCAAGCTGCCGCAGACGACGTCCGAGGCCCTGCGCGAACTCAAGGCCGCTGTCGGCCTGCTGCGCCAGGACACCGACACGGACGACGACCTGGCCCCCGCACCGGGGCTCGAGCACCTGCCCGCTCTGGTCGAGACCTGCGCGTCCGCGGGCCTGACGGTGACCGTCACGGTCGACGGCGCGGCTCGTCGGCTCACCCCGGTGCTGGACCTCACGGCATACCGCATCGTCCAGGAAGCCCTGACCAACGTCAGCAAGCACGCCACCACCCGCACCGCAGCGGTGCGCCTCGCGTACACCTCGCACTATGTGACACTCACCGTCACCAACGACGCGACTCCCGGCGGGTTCTCCGGGCCGCAGGGCGGATTCGGTCTGCTCACCATGCGCGAGCGCGCCACCGCGGTGGGCGGCACGTTCCACGCCGGCCACCGCCCGCAGGGCGGCTTCGAGGTCGCCTGTACCCTCCCGCTCGACAGCCACGACGAAGGCCCCGCCACATGACCATCCGTGTCCTGCTCGCCGACGACCAGGCGCTGCTCCGCGCCACCTTCCGCATCCTCATCGACACGGTCGAGGACCTGACCGTCGTCGCCGAGGCGGCCGACGGGCGGCAGGCCGTCGACCTGGCCGTCGAACACCGTCCCGACGTCGTCGTCATGGACCTTCGGATGCCGGACATGGACGGCGTCGCCGCCACTGCCGCGATCTGTGCCCGGCCGGAACTCTCGCAGACCCATGTGCTCGTCCTCACCACCTTCGAGAACGACGAGAACGTGGCCAAGGCCCTGCGCGCCGGAGCGAGCGGCTTCCTCGGCAAGGGCGTCAGCCCCGACGTCCTGCTCTCCGGGATCCGCACCGTCGCCGACGGTGAGTCCCTGCTCTCGCCGAGCGCCACCCGGGCCCTCATCACCCGGTTCCTGGCCACTCCCGACACCGACGGCGTCCTCGCGCTCACCGACGATGTCAAGTCCCTGACCGACCGCGAACGCGAGGTCACGGCACTGGCCGCGTACGGCAAGTCCAACGCCGAGATCGCCGAGCACCTGGTCGTCAGCCCACTGACCGTGCGCAGCCACATCCAACGGGCGATGGCCAAGGTGGGCGCCCGCGACCGCGCCCAGCTCGTCGTCAGCGCGTACCAGAGCGGTCTGGTCAAGGCGCAGCAGATGCCCGGTGGGTGAAGAGGGCGGTCGGGTCTGTGAGCGGCCGCCCGGGGAGCAGGCCGATGGACATGGGATGGCACCGCCTAAGCTCTGACTCCCGCTTCTTTGCCCGCTGACCTGCCACGGTCACCCCATTCGGCCCCGCAGGGCGGCGATGGCCTTCTCGACGCGCCGTCGGCCTCGACCTCGTCGCCGACCGTGACACCGGCCGACCGGCGGTTGGCCTTGCTCAAACAGAGCAGGTGGCGACCGCGCATGACGGCAACCCGGCTCTTCCAGGAACGCCCGTCGACCGTGATCGCCAAGCGGGCGAAGCCTCACGGCACCGGCCTGGGCCTCTTCCACGAAGCCGTCGAGCGCACCATCACCGGTTTCGCTGCTTCCACCGCTTGCGCATCTGCCGGGAGCGACGCGACGGCATCGACGAAAGCATTCCTCGGCAGGGACAGCATGTCCGTCCACTGTGCTCCGCACGACGTGCGGAGGTTGTCGCCGAAGTTTCAGGGGTTGGGGGAGACGTGCGGACGTCCTCGCGCGCGGTGTGGAGTCCGTTCGGCGACGGTCAGTCGGTCCTCTGCTCCGCGGGAAGAGCGGCGTCCTGGGTCGCGGCCCAGGAGGCGAGCAGACGCAGACCCTCTTCGGAGGCCGAGCCGGGTTCGGCGGTATAGATGGTGAGCGTGAGACCGGGTTCGGCGGTCATTTCCAGGCCCTCGTAGGCGAGGGTGAGATCGCCGATGGTCTGGTGGTGGAAGCGCTTGGTGCCGGTGCCGTGGTGGCGGACGTCGTGGGAGCCCCAGCGGGTGCGGAACTCGTCGCTGCGGGTGGACAGCTCGCCGACCAGGTCGTGGAGGTCCTTGTCGTGCGCGTTGCGGCCGGCTTCGGTCCTCAGGATGGCGACGGCCATGTCGGCGGCCTGGTCCCAGTCGGGGTAGAAGCGGCGCGAGGCGGGGTCGAGGAACTGGAAGCGGGCCAGGTTGGCCTGGTTGCCGGCCGTGACGTAGACGTCGTCGTAGAAGGCGCGGGCGAGCTGGTTCGTGGCGATCAGGTCCATGCGGCCGTTGCGTACGAAAGCCGGTCCGGCGGTGACGGCGTCCAGCACCCACTGCAGGCTCGGGTGCGCACTCCAGGCCCGGGCGCTGCGACGGCGGGGCCGAACGAGCGCGTCCGAGCCGTCAGCGGTGTGGGCGAGGTTGAGCAGGTGGGCGCGTTCGGCCTCGTCCAGCTGGAGGGCGCGGGCGAGGGCTTCCAGGACGGCCGGGGAGGCGCCGGCGAGGTTGCCGCGTTCGAGCTTGGCGTAGTACTCCACACTCAGGTCGGCCAGAGCGGCGACCTCGCTCCTGCGCAGGCCGGGCACCCGGCGCCGGCTGCCGACGGGCAGGCCCGCACGGTCGGGGGTGATCTTGGCTCGTCGCGAGGTCAGGAACTCGCGGACCTCTGCTTGGTTGTCCACGCCTTCGACGGTACGTCCCGCACGCGTCCATAGGGATGTACCGGCAGTACACCCCTTGACGGTGTCTCGCTGCCCGCGCCAGGACCGGGTTACCTGGATGCCGTGGTGCTTTCCGCCCGTCCCCGTCACGGCGGGCGTGCACCCCGCCCTGCACACGGCGGCGGTCCCGGTCATCCCGCGGCCGCACGCCTTGGAACGCAAAGGAAACCCCGCTCATGCGCGGCGCAGTGATCCATGCTCCTGGCGACGTCCGGTTCGAGACCGTGGACGACCCCAAGATCCTCCACCCGACCGACGCGGTCATCCGGACCGCCGTCACCTGTGTCTGCGGCTCGGACCTGTGGCCCTACCGCGGGGCCGAGCCGATCGGCGACCCCCACCCGATGGGCCACGAGTACGTCGGATTCGTGGAGGAGGTCGGCTCCGAGGTCACCGCACTGCGGCCGGGACAGTTCGTCGTCGGCTCCTTCGCGACCTCCGACAACACCTGCGCGAACTGCGCGAACGGCTTCCAGTCGAACTGCCTGCACCGCGAGTTCATGTCGACCTGCCAGGCCGAGTACGTACGCATCCCCAACGCCCAGGGCACCCTGGTCGCCACCGACGAGGTGCCGGACGAGGAGCTCTGGCCGGGTCTGCTGGCCGTGTCCGACGTGATGGGCACCGGCTGGTGGGCCGCCGACGCCGCCGAGGTCAGGCCCGGCTCGACGACCGTGGTCGTCGGAGACGGCGCGGTCGGCCTGTGCGGAGTGATCGCCGCGAAGGAGATGGGCGCGGAGCGGATCATCGCCATGTCCCGGCACGAGCCCCGCCAGAAGCTGGCCCGGGAGTTCGGCGCCACCGACACCGTCACCGAGCGCGGCGAGGAGGGCGTGGCCCGGATCAAGGAGCTGACCGGCGGGATCGGCGCCGACAGCGTCCTCGAGTGCGTCGGCACCGCCGAAGCCATGCGGCAGGCCCTGCACTCGGCCCGGCCCGGCGGCAACGTCGGCTTCGTCGGCGTCCCCCACGGGGTCGCCGTCGACGGCCAGGAGCTGTTCTTCTCCCACGTCGGCCTGCGCGGCGGCCCGGCCCCCGTACGTCGCTACCTGCCCGACCTCATCGACCGCGTCCTGTCGAGCCGGATCGACCCGGGCAGGGTCTTCGACCTCACCCTGCCCCTGGGCCAGGTCGCCGAGGGCTACCAGGCGATGGACGAGCGCCGCGCCATCAAGACCCTCCTCAAGCCCTGACCCCCTGCCATTCAAGGAGCAACCGTGCAGATCACCCGCAGTTCCCTCGACACCGCCAAGGGCCCGGCCGACTGGTTCACCGGCGACGTCTACATCGACGCCGTCGCGGCCGCCCCCGACCCGTCCCGGGTCACCGCGAACCTGGTTCACTTCATGCCCGGCGCCCGCACCCACTGGCACCGCCACCCGCTGGGCCAGACCGTCTTCGTCACCGAGGGCGTCGGCCTGTGCCAGCGCCGCGGCGGACCGGTCGAGGTCATCCGCCCCGGCGACCGCGTCCTGTTCGAGGCCGACGAGGAGCACTGGCACGGCGCCGCACCCAACCGGCTGATGGTCCACCTGGCCATCAACGAGGGCGACGCCGACCACGACGTCGTCCACTGGCTGACCCCCGTCACCGACGAGGAATACCAGGCCGCCCCGGCCACCGGCTGAACTCGGCCGGGAGAACCACCGCGACCGCCTTCGCCGTCGTCGGTGACGGCCCGGGCCTGGGCTCGAGCCGGCGCGGGAGGGCATCCAAGGCCCGTGCGGCTGCCCTCGACGTCCAAGATCCACACAGGCATGATGCCGAAGACGACGAACCACCCTTGGTCCAGCGCTTCGGCGCGAGCGTCCGAGCCGGCTGACACGGAGGTTCACGAAATCCGCCGTCTGGACGGGCGGCACAGTCAACCTTGAGGGCATGAGTGAAACAGAGGAATTCAACGTCTCGGCGCCGTGGAGCTGGAACGCCCGCCACTTCGTGGACCGAGGATGCCCTCGGACCGGTGGATTTGAGTTCCTCCTCTACTCCGACAGCGGCGCAATCGGCGGGCTCGAGGCGGCGTGTCCTCCGTATGTGCTGACCAACTGCCTCGGGGAGCCCGAGAACGGGCGCCTGGCCCCGGTCATCGCGGTCTACCTCGACGACCACAGCCCCGTCTTCGACGTGCAGCCGATGGACAAGACGGACACCGAAGGCTGGTTGAACCTCTCCCTCGACGACGAGATCGCCTGCCTCATCTCCGTCGTGGCAGGCGTGCGTCTGCGTTCCGGCGGCCCCGTCCGGCGCTTCACGGCGGAGCCGGCCGACCGGGGCACGCCTGGGTTCTCGGCCCATCGCGTGCCCGACTGGACGGCGGCCGCACGCCCCGTCTACCCCACCCCGCAGCAATTTCCTCTCAAGCCGTCGGCCGACTGGATGAACCGATACCTCGCTCTGGGCAGAGAGGACGCCGTGACGCTGGTCCGTGCCGCCCGCCAGTTCAGAGACGCCCTGTGGGTGGCCGATACGGATCCGGAACTGGCCTGGCTGCTCCTGGTCTCAGCGGTGGAGGTCATCGCCGGCCGGGAGGCGCTCAAGGACGTACTCCCTGCCGAACTGCTGCGGCACGAGATGCCGGCGCTGGCGGAGCAGCTGCTCGAAGCAGGGGGTGACACGCACGTGGAGGCCGTGGCGGAGCAGCTCGTCTCCATCGTGAAGGCCACCACGCGGTTCATGTCCTGCATGGACAGGTACCGGCCTGACCCGCCGGTGATGAGGCCCGAAGAGTATGCGCAGGTCGACTGGAAGTGGACCGGTCTGAAGAAGGCCATCAAGCTGGTCTACAGGTACCGATCGGAAAGACTCCACGCGGGCGTGCCCTTCCCGCAACCGATGTGCCATCCGCCCATGACGAGCGGGGTCGCCCTCGACGAGCGGCCTTCGGTGCGGGCTGTCGCGGCAGGGAACTCCGCCTGGATGGCCCGGGACCTGCCGATGCACCTGCATACCTTTGGATACATCGTCCAGGGGTGTCTCCTGAATTGGTGGCGATCCCTGCCGGCCGCGGCAGTTGAAGCACCGGGTCCGGACGCTTCCGGGTGAGGTGCGAGCGATTCGGCTCGTGGAGGACGCCGACGCCGGAGGAGACAGCTGCCTGCCCCGGCGTCGGATCTCGGAGGTCCACCATTTCCTCGGAGGTCATGGTGTCGGACTCGCCCCCACTCACGGCCGACGAGTCCTCCGACCGGGGCCGGCCGCCGTCGCGTGCGCGGACGTCAGACGCCGGTGACGCCGTTCGAGTAGGACTTCATGTAGTACGTGGCGAAGCCGTTCTGGACCGGATCGCCGGCCTTGTCGATGGCGTGCAGGATGCCCCCGCCGCCGGGGCCGTTGAGGCAGACCGTCATGAGGTCGGTGAAGACGACGCCGGGGGTGTCGGGGACCTCGTACGCGCGGTCGGTGTAGATGTCCGCGTTGAGGTTGAAGAAGCAGTAGCTGCCCAGACCCCAGGCATGGTGGTCGCGTACGTGGTCGCCGACCTTGTAGGCGGCGTAGCCGAGGGTGGAGCCGTGGCGCCAGGCGGTCTGGGTGGGCACGTCGTAGGGGTGCTCGTTCTGGAAGAAGTAGGTGCGGCCGTGCTCGCCCTGCCAGAGCACCTCGTACTTCTGGTAGTGCTCGACGAACAGCCCGTACGCGGTGACGTGGTCGCCGTTGACCACGATGCCGGTGTCGGCGGGGTTGACCGTCCAGCCCACGGTGTTGTCGAGGCCGTGGTCGGCGCGCCAGAGCCAGAGGTGGTCGAGGACCACGTCGTTGCTGTCGATCTGGACGCTGATGCCGGCGCCGCCGGGCAGCGCGCCGCCGATCCGGGCGACGATGTCGAACAGCACTGTCGGGTCGGTGCTGTGTCGACGCCGGGTGCAGCCGTTGCCGACGCGCAGCAGGACCGGGGTGTGGTGGGAGGCTGCTTCGAAGAGCAGGCCGGCGAGGGTGACGCCGGGGACGTCGGCGACCTCGAGCACGGTGTTGCCGTGGGTGGAGCGCAGGGTGGTCAGGCCGAGCCCGAGGACCACGGTGCCGGGGCGGTTCACGCGCAGCGGTGCGGAGATGTCGTAGATGCCCGGGGTGAACAGCAGGTGCTTGCCGGTGGACAGGGCCCGGTTGAGCTGTGCGGCGGAGTCGCCCGGCTTGGCCACATGGAAGTGCGACAGCGGGATGTTGTGTCCCTTGGCCGGGCCCTTCGCCCAGGTCGTGCCGGTGCTGTCGGTGCGCAGCGCGGGTACGAACACCTGGTGGGAGCCGTGGCGGTCCACGGTGAGGAACGGCTTCTCCCGGATCACGGGGGTGCGGTCGACGGTGGTGTGCGGCGGGGTGGGGAAGGACTGTGCGGGGGCGCCCTGGGTGCCGACGAACACCATGTTCCAGTTGGCGCCGTTCCAGCTGCCGAAGGTGTCGTTGCGCGAGAGCCACTGCTGCTGGGAGCCGGACTCGACCTGTCCGTCCACCACGCTGTCGGCGAGGAAGCCGCCGCTGGACCACCGGTTGCCGGGCGGGCTCGGCCACAGGGTGATGTCGCCCTTGATGTGGACGCGGCGCATCGGAGCGGCCTGGGCGACCGCCCAGCGCTCGAGTCCGTCCGGCGGCACGATGGTCAGGTTCTCCGCGGCGCGCCAGAAGTTCTGGGTGCCGTTGCCGTCGAACCACTGCGCGTCGACGGTGACATGGCCGTTGATCACCACGTCGGAGGGGCTCGCGCCCAGGCCCAGGACGTGGGTGTAGAAGCCGACGTTGATGTCGACGGTGTAGGTGCCAGGCAGGAAGGCCAGGGCGAAGCGTTCGTCGCCGAACTGGTTGGACTCCTGGACGGCGAACACGGCGTCGACCTTGGCCTGAATCGACGCGTCGCTCATGGACGGATCGAAGACCAGGACGTTCGGGCCGAGCACGGTGGAGCTGTGGCCGGGCCGGTGCGAGTCGGAGGCCGACGCGAACGCCTGTCCCGAGCTGATACCGCTGATCAGCGGCACCGACGCAGCGGCCGCCCCGCGCAGCACACCACGACGAGAGGGAATCATGGACACGGCTCTCCCTGCATAGGGTGAATGGACGGGACCGTCAACCGGCCCCCGGTCTCTGAGAGCGCTCTCAGCCACGAAGTGAATCACCGTGGCTGGGGATGGTCAATGCGCTTGTGGCAAAAGGGATTTGAGCGCTCATCAGGGAATGTGGGTGCCCGTGTGAGCCCGTGAGGATCGCGCGGTGCGCTTCCGTTCGCGCGGACGCAGCCGACGGTCTGCGCCGCGGTCCCGTCGCAGGCGGGGCCCCGGGCCCGCGTCCTGGTCCTCGGCTCCGTCGAGGGCAATGGGCAGTCGGACAGGAGCGGGATGCGCGGGGGACCGGGTCGAGCATCGTCTCGTCGCGGGGCGGGCGCGGATCCGTTCACCGCCTCCGGGACGCCGGGCACGTGAACGCCGTGCGGGAGGGCGGGAGACAGGACGGCCAGGGCGGTGCCGATGCCGTGGGCGAGTCCGAAGTCGCCGGGTCCGACGAGGTGGTCGGGGTGTGGGGACGGCAGCTGAGGTGGTGGGCGCCCGACCCGGTCGAGCCCTGGATCAGGAGGCGCCCACCGCTCGGAACGGAACGTGTGCGGGTCCGTGAGATCGATGACGATCGAGGCCGGAGGTCACTGCAAAGCCCGGCACCCGGATCGGCGCTCCGGACTCCGCACCGTTGTCGGTCTCGCAGGTCAGCCTTCGGAGGGACGCGGGGCGCGCAGGTGCGCCCGCTCCTTCAGCTCCTCCTCGTCGACCAGCCTGAGCATCGGCTGCCCTGGTGCGCACACCATGGTGACCACGAACTTGGTCGGTGCGTCCGAGAGGGCGTTGCCGTCCTGGTAGTGGATCACGTCACCGCCTGGCTCCCAGAACGTCCCACCGGCCTCGATCACGCGCTCCGGCTCGCCCTCGAGCTCGAACCGGACGGCGCCGTCCATCACGTAGCCGAAGGCCGGGCCCGAGTGGCGATGCGGAGGGAGCCCGGGGTGACCGGGTGGCCAATCGACGAGGATGGTCATCGCCGAACCGCCTTCGGGAAAGAAGGGCGGATCGACCTCCTGCAGCAACTTCACCTCGGGCGGCAGGGAGACCTCCTCGGCGCTCTCGCCCTCGGAGTTCTTCGCTGACATGTGTCACACCTCCGTAGGCCCCGGAGTCCCGGCTCGGACACCGGCCGCAAGGTAGCGGCTCAGGGCTTTGCGATCGCGGTCGACGCCTGCGCGCAGCAGGGCGTCGATCTCGGGGATCGGGGTTCTGGTCGGCGGTCGGGACTCGCGCGTAGCCGATGCGCCTGTGCCGGAATCTATCGTCCGGGGCGTTCGGCACCGTTGATTTCCGACGCGAGTTGCCGACACTGCCCATCTGCGGGTTCGTGATCACTTGAGGGTGTCTTCGTCCGTCGGCACCCGGGCAGCGGCTGCCGGTCTACGTTGCGGCGGTTCGGATCCCGAGGGCGAGGAACACCCCGGCTGTGATCTTGGTGGCCGTGTGCTTGAAACGGGGTTTGCGCAAAGCCTGTGAGGCCCGCCGGACAAGGGCGGTCCAGGCGAGGAGCCAGAGTGTCATCAGCAGCGCGTGGGCGCTGGCCAGTGTGAGGATCTGGGCATCGAGCGAGCGGTCGGCTGCGATGAACTGCGGTACCAGGGTCAGGTAGATGGAGGCCGCCTTCGGGTTGAGGACGTTGCCGAGCAGGGCCTGGGTGTAGACGGAGTCCGACTGCAACGGCAGACGCCGGCGGGCGGGTGGGCGCGCCGTTCGTGTGGTGGAGCGCCATGTCCACAGGCCCAGGCCGATGAGGTAGGCGGCGCCGATGAGCTTGACGGCGGTGAAGGCCTGGCTGGAGTGCATGACCAGGGCCGACAGGCCGGCCATGGCGAGGGTGGCGTGGACGTACAGGCCCGTGACCGTGCCGAGGATGACGGGAAGGGCCTGACCGCGCCCCTTGTCGGTTACATGCCGAACCAGAAGGGCCAGGCTGGCTCCGGGGGTGGCGATCAGGGGAAGGAGTGCCGCCAGGAACCCGAGGACGGTGTAGGGGTTGATCATGGCTTCTCCCGCTCCGGCGGTCGGGGTCAGAGCACGACGCGGTAGTGGGTGGTCAGGCGCCGGTCGTCGCCCAGGAGGTGGAAGGCCAGGCCGGGCGGCTGGTCGCGGTCCGCTGCCCGGTCGCCTTCCCAGGGCATGCGCAGGGTCCAGGTGACGGCGGGGCCGACGATCAGCGGGCGGCCGGCGAAGGTCGAGGCGGCCGCGGTGTGAGCGTGTCCGGTCAGGACGGCCACGACCTGCGGGTGGGCGTCCAGCAGTTCGGCCAGATCCCCGGGCTGTTCGAGCATGCCGGAGTCGGGCAGTGGGTGGTGGAGCTCGACCGGCGGCTGGTGGAAGGCGACCAGTGCCGGGGTGTCGCGTGGCAGTGCGGTGAGCTGGGTGTCGATCCACTCGAGGGTCTCGGCGTCGAGGCGCCCTTCGTCGCGGCCCGGGATGGTGGAGTCGCACATCAGGATGGCGGTTCCGGCGATGTGGTGGATCCGGTTGACGGGCCCGTGGCCGGGTGTCTCGCCGAGCAGGGCCTTGCGGTAGGCCGGACGGGCGTCGTGGTTGCCGGGGCAGGCGAGTACCGGGAACGGGGCCGCCAGGATGCGGGCCGCTTCCTCGTACTCGGCTTCCTCGCCGTGATCGGCGATGTCCCCGGTGACCAGGACCGCGTCGACCGGACGAGGCAGGGCCCGCAGGTGGTCCATGACGCGGCTCGCGCGCCGGGTGGCCCTCTCACCGCCGTCCAGGTGCAGGTCGCTGATCTGGGCAAGCAGCACGGTCATTGTTCTGTCCCCTCCCGTGATGGCGGCTCCGGCCGCCGGTTCGCAGTGAGGCGTGGTGCGTCACCCCACCTCGGCGTCTAACGGTAATTCTCGTTTTACCGTTAGAGACTCTAGGGTGTGCGCGGGAATGTGATCAAGTGGTTGACGACCAGGCAGGGAAGGAGACACGGGTGGAGCACTGGCCGGCGCTGGAACTGGCGAGCACGATCCGTCACGACGGAGACGGCGGCGTCGCCGACGACCTCGCCACCGTTCACGGCACGACGCGCTGGATCCAGGCCCGGACCGACCTGTTGGCCGACTGTCTTCCTGCTGGAGGTCTCACGGCGGACGAGAGCCTCAGAACCGAGATCGTCGAGCTGCGACAGGCGGTGCGGGCACTGTTCGCCCGGGCGGTCAGTCCCGCTCCCCCCAGCTCGGCGGATGCCCGGCGGCTGATGTCGGCGGACCAGGCATTGGCCCGCCTCAACACGGTTGCCGCCCGTGAACCGGTCGTCCCGTACCTGGACTGGCCGCCGGAAGACGCCCCCACGGTCCGGCTGCTGTCGGCGGAAAGCGACGCGAGGGTACGCCTCGTGGCGGCCCTGGCCCGTGCCGCCATCGACTTCCTGAGCGGCCCGCAGCGCGAGCAGTTGCGCGCCTGCACCGCACCCCGCTGCGTGCGCTACTTCGTCAAACGCCATGGACGGCAGGAGTGGTGCAAGCCGTCGTGCGGCAACCGTGCCCGAGCAGCTCGCCACTACCGGCGTCAGCGCGTGACGACCGATGACGGTCCAGCCCCGTCCTGACCGTCACCTGGCATGGCGTCGGGCCGCGAATCCTTCAGCGGAAGGCAGCCGCGAGGGATTCAGCCGATCGGGGGCGGGGCACTGCGGGGGTGAGCCCGAGGGCGAGACGCCTGCCCGTGTCCAGGCGGAAGGTGCCGCAAGGGCTGCGGTTCGACCGGAACGGCCCGGTCGGCCCGCGTGGCGCAGGAGGCGCTGCGGGACGACGCCAACGCCGACGAGTGTCGTTCACACCATGTCGTCGCCTGCGTGGGCGTCGCTCTCGGGCGTACCGGCCGCACTCCACATGTCGACCGGTACGAAGTCCCGTGCCCGGCCGTCCGCATCGAGGACGCGGCCCATGTGCTTGGTGATCCGCAGCGCGATCGAGCGGTCGGCGACGCGCAGCTGAGGCAGGGCGCGGGCCAGGCGGAACTCCAGCCGCTGGACGTCGGCGAGAGAAGCGACCCAGGCGATCGCGAGCAGGTTCTGCGGACCCGCCACCGCCACGCACAGCCGGATCTCGGGAAAGCGGGCCACCTCGTGGGCGGTGGCGTCCAGGTGCTCGGAGGGCACCGAGGCGAAGAAGGTGACCGAGACCGGCGCGCCGGACAGCGGCGGGGCGAGGTCGCAGCGCAGCACCAGCCCGCCTGAACCCAGCGATCTGCTGAGCCGCCGTGAGGCGGTGTTGAGGCTGACGCCGAGCCGGGTGGCGAGTTCGGTGAGCGGGAGCCTGCCGTCCTCGGCCAGAGCCAGAGTCAGTTCGCGGGCGGCTTGTGACGCCGTCTCCTCGCGGCCTGCGAGCGGGCGGCGGGAAGAGGCCAGCGATCGCGACTGCGAGCGGGCCAGGCTGCGCAGCCTCCACGAACTGCCCTCGGCGTACAAGCCGCCGGTCACCAGGTGGGCCCGGGTCGCCGTGACGCCCGGCAGGACGCCGATCCGGTCCAGGATGAACGAGCTCAAGGAGCCGAAGTCGCCGGCCAGGGCGGTGACGAGCAGGTCGCGCCCGCCCGCTGCCAGTTCGATGGTCGCCGCCATCGGTTCCCGGGCCAGTGCCCGTGCGACGGCGGCGTCCTGTCCGGGCGCGCAGTCCACCTCGACCAGCGCGCCGCTGCCACCGCGGTCGTAGAGGTAGGCGGTCACCCAGGCGTAACCGCCCTCGCGCAGCCGCTGCCAGCGGCGGGCCACGGTCGCCGCGTCGACATCGAGGGCCGCGCCCACTTCGGTCCACGGCGCGCGCGGGTTGATCTGCAGGGCGTGGACCAGCGCGAGGTCGACCTCGTCGAGCGGCTGCCGGGGCGTGCGGGCCATGTCCACCAGTTCCTCGTCCTGCATTAATCCAGCATTTGATCAGTGGCAATGGAGATTACTGGCATTTCGCGTGCGGTGATCAGTGCAGACCTAGCGTTCCGCCATCGACGCGAACCCTACGTCCGCCTCAGGAGCAGCGATGTCCCGTTCCGGTCCCTCCAGGCCCGCCCCGCCGGCCGTCCCCGGCAGCCTCGCCGTCGTCGGCTTCCTCGTCCTCGTCGAACTCGTCAGCGGACTGCTGCAGGGCATGATGCCCGGCCTGCTGCCGCGCATCGGCGCCGAACTCCACGTCGGCGCGGGCGACCTCAGCTGGGTGAGCAGCGCCCAGTTGCTGTCCTCCGCGGTATGCGTCCCGCTGTTCGCGCGCCTCGGCGACATGCACGGACACCGCCGCCTGCTGCGCGTCGCCGTGGTGACGCTCGCGGCGGGATCGGTCCTCGTCGCCTGGGCACCCTCGTACGCGGTGCTGCTCGTGGGGCGGGTGCTCCAGGGCGTTCTCGCGGCGCTGCTCCCCCTGGAGATCGGTCTCGTGCGGGACCGGCTCGACCCGGAGCGGGCCAGGGGCGCGGTCGCGCTGCTGGTCGGCGCCCTCACGTTCGGCGCGAGCGCCGGACTGCTCGTGGCCGGCGGCCTGAGCGAGGCGATCTCCGGCGTCCGGGGCATCCTGTGGGCGCCCGCGATCGCCGCGCTGCTCTGCGTCGGAGTGGTCTTCCTCCTGATCCCCGAGTCGGTCACCCGCGCGCCCGGCCGCGCCGACTGGGCCGGTGCCGTCCTGCTCACCGCGGGCCTCGCCACCCTGCTGCTCGGCATCGGGCAGGGACCCCACTGGGGCTGGACCGACGCCCGCACCCTGGGACTGTTCGCGATCGCCGTGGTCGCCTGCGCGGTGTGGACCCGGGTCGAACTGCGCGTCGCGGAGCCCCTCGTGGACCTGCGGCTGACCGCCCGGCGGGACCTGCTGCCGGTGTACGCGGCCGCCTTCATGGTCGGCGTCGCCGTCTTCGGCGCACAGACCGCCGCCTCGCTGTTCGTCGCCGGACCGCCCGAGCTGCTGGGCTACGGATTCGGCTACGACACCCTGGGCATCGCCTGGATCCTGCTGCCCAGCGGTCTGTGCGCCCTCGTCGCGGCGGGTGTGTCCGGACGGCTCGCCAAGACGGTGCGCTCACGCACGCTGCTGGCCGTCGGCGGGGTGCTGATGTGCGCCGGCTACCTGGTGCTGACGGCCCTCCACGACCGGCCCTGGCAGTTCGTCGCCGCCAACTGCCTGATCGGCTTCGGCACCGGTCTGTGCCTGAGCGCGATGCCCGCTCTGATCCTCGACGTCAGCCCCGCCGACCGCACCGGGATCGCCACCGGCATCCACAACACCACCAAGACGATCGGCGGCGGCGTCGCGGGCGCCGTCTTCGCCGCCGTGCTGACGGCCCTCACCCCGCCCGGCACCCAGGTGCCGGCCGAGAGCGCGTACCGCACCGTCTGGGCGTGCTGCGCGGGCGTCGCCCTGCTGGTCACCCTCAGCGCCTGCACGGTCCGCTCGTCGAGCCCGGCCACCCGACCCGCCGGGCAGCCGCAGCCCGCGGCCGCCGCCTGACCCGTCCCCGTCCCGCCTCCGAGGAGCACGCAAGAACATGACGACGTACCGAGAACAGTCCGAAGCGATCGCCGCCGACCTCGTCGCGCTGCGCCACGACCTGCACCGCGAACCGGAGCTGGGGCTCGACCTGCCCCGCACCCGGGCCAAGGTCCTCGCCGCGCTCGACGGCCTGCCCCTGGAGATCACCACCGGCAAGGAACTCACCTCGGTGGTGGCCGTCCTGCGCGGCGGCCGCCCCGGCCCGGTGGTCCTGCTGCGCGGCGACATGGACGCCCTGCCCGTACAGGAACTGGCCGACGTCCCCTACGCCTCCCGCATCGAGGGCGCCATGCACGCCTGCGGCCACGACCACCACACCGCGATGCTGGTCGGCGCCGCGCGCCTGCTCGCCGGCCGCCGCGACGAACTGCCGGGCGACGTGATCTTCATGTTCCAGCCGGGCGAGGAAGGGTACGACGGCGCCGGACTCATGATCGCGGAAGGCGTGATGGAGGCCGCGGGCCGCACCCCGGTCGGCGCGTACTCCGTGCACGTCGCCTCCAGCGGACTTCCGCTGGGCACCGTCGCCGGCCGGGCCGGCACGCTGTCCGCGGGCAGCGCCGAACTGCACGTCACCGTCCGCGGCCGCGGCGGCCACGGCTCCAACCCGCACCAGGCGGCCGACCCGATCCCGGTGGCCGCCGAGGCGGTCACCGCCCTGCAGACCCTCGTCACCCGCACCGCCGACGCCTTCGACCCCGTCGTCATCACCGTCGGCACCTTCCACGCCGGCACCAAGGCCAACGTGATCCCCGCCGAGGCCACCTTCGGCGCCACCGTGCGCGCGACCTCCGAGAAGGCCATGACGTCCTTTCTCCAGCGCGCCGAGACCCTGTGCCGCGGCCTCGCCGAGGCGCACGGCCTGAGCGCCGACGTCCGCACCGACATCCAGTACCCGGCGATGGTCTGCGCACCGGAGGCCGTCGGCCTGGGCCAGGAGGCGGCCGAAGCGCTCTACGGTCCAGGCGCGTTCGTCCGCATGCCCACGGCGAACATGGCCTCCGAGGACTTCGCCCGGGTCGCGGCCCTCGTGCCGGGCGCCCAGTTCGGCATCGGGGCGCGACCGCTCGCCGCGCCCCCGGACGCGCCGTTCAACCACTCGCCCTACGCGGTCTTCGACGACGGCGCCCTGCCGGTGGGTGCCGCGCTCCTGGCCGAGGTGGCCGAACGGCGACTGCGGCAGGGCTGACCGAGTCCGCGGGCTCGTCGGCTGCGGCGGTGTGACGGTGCTTCCGTCACACCGCCCTCTGCATGTTCTCGCCCCGGAGCGCCGCCCTCCTCGGAGCAACCGCTGCCAGGAACCGGGCGGGTGCTCCGAGGACGTGCAACCGCAACACCCGCGCCGGCGAGCGGAAACGGCTTCGGGCGTTCCCGCTCGCCGGCAAGCAGCCAGGCCCTCGCTCGCGCCACGAGACGAACCACCGCGCTCGGCGTCGGGTCGACAGCGGACAGGGCGGACACTGCCTGGTGCGGCGCTAATCGGAGGCGTGGTCCTGCGGTCTCGGCGTGCCGGGCGCGAGTTCGGTCCGGTTCCAGAGGCGGAGTTTGTCGGGGTTGAGGACGACCCAGACGTGGACCACGTGGGGGCCGGCGATGTCGAGGCTGAGCACGGCCGCGACATGGTTCTCGTACCGCACGACGAGCCCTGTCCGCCCGTTGACGGAGTGGGGGACCACCGTCGTGTGCGGGCGCTTGGCGAGCAGGGTGAGCAGACTGCGGACGACCTGCAGATGGCCGTCGACCGGTCGGGTCAGGGTCCGCACCTTCCCGCCGCCGTCGAAGAAGGCGGTGACGTCGGCCGCCAGCAGGGACGCCAGCCGGCCGCTGTCCTCGTCGGCGCACGCCTCACCGACCGCGCGGACCACGAGGTCGTGCTGGCGGGTCGTTGTGGTCCGGGCTCCTCGGGCGCGCAGGCTGTGCCGGGCATGCTCGGTGAGTTCGGCGCACTCCCGTTCGGACTGTCCCACGACGTCGGAGACTGCTCCGGGTGCCATACCGAACACGTCGTTGAGGACGAAGGCTGCCCGCTCGGCCGGCGACAGGGCCTCCAGCGCGTCGAGGAGGACCTGGCCCACCTCCTCCTCGAGGGAGTCGTCGAGCCGCGCGGTCCGGCCGCCCTTCCCCGGCAGGTCTGCGCTCCGGCGCCCGGGCAGCGCCAGGCGGGCCAGGCAGATGGCTCCTGCGGTTTTTGCGAGCCAGGACCGGGGATCGCCGATCCGCACCCTGTCCGATGCGGAAAGGGTGTACCACTGCCGGTAGGTCTCGGCGACGACGCTCTCGGCTCCGTGGCCCTTGCCCAGCATCCAGCAGGCGATATCCAGAAGGTGGCGTCGCTCGTCGAGCAGTTCCGAAATCGGTATCGCGTCACCAGCCCGATCCATCCCGATTCCTCCCTCGTGTGGAGAGGCCCGGAAACCGAGACCGCGATCGCTCGGTCGCCGCTGAGCCGGCCTCGGGTGGTCCGATCTTTCGGGTCCGAGGTGCCTCGACTTCCCCATCGGCGCTCCTGACAAGCTGACCGGACAGGCGGCGATCGTGTGACACCTCACTTACCGTGCAGGTGACGCGTCCGCCGGGCACACTCATGGCGCAAGGCCCGAGGCCACGGACTTCGCAGAGGGACATCGGGGTCGGACGGGCTCCTGCGTCCCCGCTGCGCGGGCGGCCGCGGCTGTCTCCTGGGCGGTCCGGCCGCCGCCGATGACGACGATGCGCGCACCGTCCGTGAAGCCGGCCTCGAGCCGCTCGCTGTCACCGACGCGCCGCAGGTACAGGACGTCGTCGCAGTCCGCGCCGGGCACCCAAAGCCGGCATGGGGACGAACCCGTCAAGTCGGCCCATCGGGTTGCGGACCGGCCTCGCCGCCAAGTGGGTAGGAACGGCGAGGCGGTTACGCCGGAAATGACCCGTCCGTGCCGCGGTCGGTGACTGCTGTGGCACGGACGGGTGGTGAGTGTCGGTCCTCTGGCGTCAGGCTCGGGACAGCGGAAGACCGACAGGCTCCGCCGCGCGCCTGCACGCGAACCGTCAGCCGAACATGCCGACCTGATAGTCACCGGCCGGCTGGCGGTTGATGACGTTGATGCGGTTGTAGGCGTTGATGAGTGCGATCAGCGAGATCAGTGCGGCCAGTTCGTCCGCGTCGTAGAACTTGGCGGCGCCGGCCCATGCCTCGTCCGTCACACCGGTCGGGCTGTCCGCGATGCGCGTGCCCTGCTCGGTCAGTTCCAGCGCGGCGCGCTCGGCATCGGTGAAGACGGTGGCCTCGCGCCATGTGGCCACCAGGTTCAGGCGCTGCTGCGTCTCTCCGGCTGCTGCGGCCTCCTTGGTGTGCATGTCGGTGCAGAAGCCACAGCCGTTGATCTGGCTGGCACGGATCTTCACCAGTTCCTGGGTGGCGGTCGGCAGGGCCGGAGCAATCACCTTGGCGGCCGAGTTCAGGTGTCTCATGACCTTGCCCGCGAGGCCGTTGCCGAAGTAGTCGATGCGTGCGTCCATGATGGGATCTCCTCACACGGTGAACGGGGTTACGACCTATTGACCGAGCACCCTGGCGGTTTGTGACACGAGGCCGCCGCGGTTCACAGCGGATGGTGTCCCTTTCTGTGCGCTTGTTGCGCCATGGGGAAAGGGCCTGCCGTTCCGCGAGGCGGACGGCAGGCCCTGGTACGGGTGAGAGCCGCAGGCGGGCCGACACTCGACGATCACTGCTGCTGCGCGAGCCAGTCGGTGAAACGGGTCTTCGCGAGGTGGGCGCCCGGGCCGGGCGGCAGGGTGTCCTCCCGCAACTCCGCACCGAAGTAGGGGGCGTGCACGTCCGTCACGACCTCACAGGGGTCGTCCTTGGCGGCGAGGCCCTCGCGGATCAGCAGAGAAGGCCGGTTCCACGCGTCTTTTGTGACGTACAACGGCCGTATCTTTGGTTGCTCTGTTCGCTGCCTGGTCAGGCATGCGCACGGGTTATTCGACGAGCTTTCCGTCGGTCGACACGTCCTCCATCAGGGAGGCGATCTCGTCCGGGATCTCGGAGATGCTTTCGCGCGTGATTCCGGTCCGGGGGGACCACACGAGGTTGACGCGCAGCGCGGGGTCCATGTCCGGGTGGTCGCTGCGGTTGTGGCACCCGCGTGTCTCCCGGCGTTCCAGGGCCGCTTCCAGGGTGGCTCTGGCCGCCAGCGCCGCGGACTTCAGGTCGAAGGCGTGCGCGAGGTCCTGGAATCCGGCGATGTCGGGGTGCACTCCGACGTCGTCCATCCGCTTCTCGACCGTCGCCAGTGCCGCCAGCCCGGTGCGCAGGCCCTCCTCGTCGCGGACGACACCGGCGTATTCGGTCATGATGTTGCGGATGGCGCGCTGCAGCGCGCGCACGTTCTCGGGTCCGTCCGCGGCGAGCAGGTCATCGACCTCCGCTCGAGCCTCGGCGACCGCGGAGGACGAGCGCGGCTGCGCGGTGAGCGACTCGGAATAGGCGGCCGCTGCCTGTCCTGTGATGCGGCCGTAGACCAGCAGCTCGATGAGGCTGTTGCCGCCCAGGCGGTTGGCGCCGTGCAGGCCGCTGGCTGCCTCCCCGATGGCGTACAGGCCGCGTACGTCCGTGCTGTGGTCCTCCGGTCGAACCCATACCCCACCCATCGAGTAGTGCGCCGTGGGAGCGACCTCGATCGGTTCCCGGGTGATGTCCAGCATCTGAAGGTCGAGCAGGGTCTGATACACCCGGGGGAGCCGCTGCATGATCGTCTGCCGGGGGAGGTGCGACACGTCCAGCCACACTCCGCCGTTCGCCGTGCCGCGGCCCTCCTTGATCTCCGTGTAGGAGGCCAGGGCGACCCGGTCCCGGGTGGAGAGTTCCATGCGCGCCGGGTCGTAGCGGCTCATGTACCTCTCGCCCAGGGCGTTGCGCAGCACGCCGCCTTCGCCGCGGGCGGCCTCGCTGACGAGCGTGCCCGCGGCGTTCTCGGGCTCGATGATCCCCGACGGGTGGAACTGGACGAGCTCGGGGTCGCGCAGCCGGGCTCCGGCCTCCACGGCCAGCCGGAAGGAGTCGCCCGTGTTCTCGTCCCGGCGGGAAGAGGTGCGTCGCCAGATCCGTGTGTGGCCGCCGGCGGCGAGGATGACGGCGTCGGCGTGGATGAGGTACCGCGTGCCGTTGGCGAGGTCGAAGCCATAGGCGCCGAAAACGGCGCCGTCATGGGTCAGGAGGCGGGTGATGTAGACGTTGTCGAGCACGGGTGTGTTCAGCCGGCCCGCGCGCCGGATGAGCGTCCGCTGGATCTCCAGGCCGGTGTAGTCGCCGGCGAAGGCGGTGCGGCGGAACTTGTGCGCGCCGAAGAAACGCTGCGAGATGCGGCCGTCCTCTTCCCGGGCGAAAGCCATGCCATAGCGCTCCAGGTCGTCGATACCGAGTGCGGCGCCCCGGGTGACGATCTCCGCGGTGCGGGGGTCGCCGAGCAGGTAGCTCTCCTTGAGGGTGTCGGCCGCGTGCTGCTGCCAGCTGTCCTCGGAATCCATCGTGGCCAGCGCGGCGTTGATCCCGCCGGCGGCGAGCGAGGTGTGGGTGTCCTCCTTGGGGCGCTTGCCCACGGCAATGACGTCGACACCGGCTTCCGCCAGTTCGATCGCGGCACGCAGGCCCGAGCCGCCGGTACCGATCACCAGCACCATGGTGGAAAGACGTTGTTCGGTGGCAACCACGACTGCTCCGATCGCTTGGTTGGGTCACCAGACAGGACCGGAGCGGGCGCCGGTTTGTGACACCGGGACGCGACGGCGAGTCCGGCGCGTGGGCGGCTCCGCGGCCCGGCGCACGCGCGCTCAGGTGAGTGGGACGCGGGAGAACAGCAGGTGAGGAGGGATGGGTGCAACGAGTGCCACGTTGTGTCGGTACGGGTTCACACGGGCCCACCCGTCCACTCGTACCGGCCCGGACGCGCGTAGCATGGCTGACGGACAGGCCAGAAGGGACGATTCCGATGTGCGCTGGTGCCCCATCCGACACCGACGACCGAGCGACCCGGGATTTCCTCGCGGTACGTCCCCAACTCTTCGGCATCGCCTATCGCGTACTCGGCAGCAGTACGGAGGCCGAGGACGTCGTGCAGGAGGCCTGGCTGCGCTGGCAGAACACCGATCGCACGACGGTCCGCGAGCCCGCCGCGTTCCTGACCGCGGTCGCCACCCGCTTGGCGATCAATGTCGCGCAGTCCGCGCGTGTGCGCCGCGAGTCCTACGTCGGGCCCTGGCTTCCCGAGCCCGTGGACACCAGCCAGGACCCCCAACTGGGTGCCGAGCGCGCCGAGGCCGTGGAAATGGCGGTTCTGCTGCTTCTGGAGAAGCTGAACCCGGTCGAGCGTGCCGCCTATGTGCTGCGCGAGGCTTTCGACTACCCCTACGCGCGCATCGCCGACATCCTGGAGACCAGCGACGCCAACGGCCGTCAGCTGGTGAGCCGTGCTCGGCGGCATCTTGCCGCCGAGCGCAGGGAGAGCGTCAGCCCGACCGCACACCGACGTCTGCTGGAGGTCTTCCTCTCCGCGGCGCGAACGGGTGACATGGCGGTTCTGGAAGACGTCCTGACGGCCGACGTCATCAGCTACGCGGACGGCGGCGGCATCCGCGGCGCGTCCAAGATCCCGGTCGTCGGCCGCGCACACGTCTCCCGTTACCTCGCGGCCTTCGCGCCCCGCTTCTGGCCGCAGGCGGAGGTCCGCTGGGTGGAGGCCAACGGGCAACCGGCCGTGCTGGTCGAATCCGGTGGGGACGAGGTCGCTCTGCTGTGCCTCGACGTCTCCTCGCAGGGCATCGAGCGGATCATGTGGGTGATGAACCCGGCCAAGCTCGAGCCCTACGTCGCGTCGCTGACGGCCGCTTGACCGGTTGCCGCAGGGCCGCGCAACGGGTGGACGTCGCAGGACCCGTTCTCCGGCCGTGCGGCGCCCTTCCCTTCTCGGTACTGCCGCTTTCCTTCCCCCCTGAGGCCGGCACTCCCGGCCTCGGGGTGACCTGGCGGCTCGGCCCGGTCGGACATGGCCCGGCGGCCGCGCCGTGCGCCCGGGGAGATCCCGGGTGAACACCATCACCTCGGCATCCGATCCGGCCCATCTCCTCGGGCAGTCGACCGAGGCCCCGGACTCCCAGCCGCTGGAGAACCACGCAACCGCCGCTCCAGCCATCCCCGCCGGCTTTCCATCACGCACCCGAACGCACCCGCGTGACCCGACGCAGCCTGTCCCTCGCTTCTGTCACATCCGCCGCGGGTGCCCGGTCAGACATACGCAAGCGTCCAGTACGACCAAGCCAAGCATGGAGACCGCAGTGGAACCCCGTCTGAACTACTTCACCCACCCCCTCGCGGGCAAAATCCTCAAGCACATCAACTCCGCTGCCAAGGCAGCATCCGATGCCGGGGTACCGCAACTGACGCAGGAACTGGTGAAGACCCGCGCGAGCCAGATCAACGGCTGCGGGTTCTGCACCGACATGCACACCAAGGACGCCGCCGCCGCGGGCGAGAGCGCGCAGCGCCTCAACCTGATCGCGACATGGCGGGAAGCCACTGTCTTCACCGACGCCGAACGCGCCGCCCTGGAACTCACCGAGCAGGGCACCCGGATCGCCGACGCCGCCGGTGGCGTCCCTGACGACGTCTGGGCGAACGCCGTCCAGCACTACGAGGAGGAACAACTGGTCGCGCTGATCTCTCTCATCGCGATCATCAACGCCTACAACCGCATCAACGTCATCAACCAGCAGCCCGCCGGTGGCTACGAGCCCGGAATGTTCGGCTAGACCGAGTCGGCCAGCCGGGAGGGGCCACCTCCTCCCCGCATCCGACGCCGGCCTGGGCATGGCCACCGTCGCACGCCCCATTCCCCCACAGCGCAAAGAGCCATCACCATGACCCAGAACCTCTCAGCACGGCACTTCGTTCCCCGGTCGGCTCCCGATCACCTCAAGTCGGTGTTCCGCAGCGCGGCAGCATGCCCGGAGAGCCTGTCGGTCCTACGTGCCGTGGCACGCGGCGCAGCCCGCCTATGGCAACTGCCCGCCGACATCGAGGACACCCTGGCCCTCGTCGTCAGCGAGCCGGCGACCAACGCCGTGATCCACAGCGGAAGCGAAGACCTGGCTCTGATCCTGGACCTGGACCTGGACCTGCGCGAGCACACCCTGCACATCGCAGTCCGAGACCGCGGCAACTGGAAACAGCCGGACACCCGTACGACCCCACCCGAGGACAGCACCAGCGGCCGCGGCCTGGACATCGTCCGTTCCAGCACCACCGCATCGGGCACTCACCGCACCACCACCGCATGGGCCAGCCTCGCACTGCCGTGACTGTCCGGGTCACTGCCGGCCCGGACGATCCCACTCTCGACCGCCCCCGCGCAGGCTCTCGATGAGGGTGTCGCGTGCGTCGCGCAGGCGTGCCTGAACCGGTCGCAGCGTCCGGCATCGCCTCCCCGCGCCGCATCGGGACGAGCGACGTCAACCGGCTGACCCGACGTCACATACGAACTGGCTGCCCCCGAGGTCTTGCCCGCACCACCGGTGGGCCGGTGCCCGGTCGGCTCCCGGCAGCGGCTCGCACAGCTCGCCTGACCCGCCGTTCATGACGGGCCTGATACCGGTCTCCCGCGAGCCTCGTTCTCCGGTGTGCCGGACGACCTGGCGCACCACGGGTTGCGAAGCCGATTGCGGCTACGCACCGCTCATGACGATGACCCGGGCCTCTTCGTCGCCTGAAGTGCTGCGGTTGCGGGTGCCGCACACCGGCACGAAAATCGTACAAAGATGCGTGATGTCCGCCGTAACGGCGTCGGCGACGCGCCGGCCGCTCCCATTTCGCTTGCGGCGGTCATGCCGCGACGCGGGCGTCGGCATGACCAGGCGATTCCAGCTCGACTCACCGAATGTCCCACGGCCGTGCTGTGCCCAGCGACAACACTCCCGCGGCACCACGGCGACGGCATCGAGGCGTGTGCGCGAGGTGATCAGAACATGAAGCCGTCCACCGCTCCAGCAGCAGTGGCCCCTGCCGTCGTACAGAGCGCCGACGGCGCCGGTCCCGGAAGCGCCGACCGCGCGGCCCGGCAAGGCGGAACCCCGTCCTCGCCCAGCACGCGACGCGGCCGATGGGTGTGTGCCATCGCCTGCGTCGCGCTCGCCGTTCCGCTGGGAGGAGCGGCCTCGGCCCAGGAAGCGTCTGCGGTCTCCGCCGGCCCACGGCAGGGCGCGATGGCACCCTCCGCCGACAGCGCCCCGTACACGTGTACCGTCCGGCCCGGCCCCTTCAAGTTCTGCGACAGGGTCGTCGCGCTTCCCGGCGAGACGGTGACCGTCTCGGTCAGCGATTCAGGGACGGTGACCCGGGGGGACTTCCAGGCCGTCAACCGCCAGACCCAGGAGGTGCTCGGCACGGTCCACGGCGTGCTGCCGCCATTCGGCGCTGCCGTCGTCTGGAGGAACGACACCGACCGCTCGGTGATCGTGGACCTGCTGGCGCGCGCGGACGACGAGGGCAGGATCGACGGGCAACTGGTCGCCGGAGGCTGACCGCCTGACCCCATCGTGCGCTCCGGGATCCGGCTCACCTCCCCGGCCTCGATCGGTCAGCCGGTGAGCAACTGCGTCCCGATCACGGAAAGGAGCGCCAGGCGGTCGGCGTCTTCGGTCCCGGGCTGGGCTGTGTAGACCATGATGCGCAGGTCGCTGCCGGCGGCGCTGAGGACGTCGCAGTCCAGGGTCAGTGCGCCGACATGGGGATGGTCGACGGTCTTGCGGCCGGCTTCGTGCTCGCCGACGGCGCCCGATTCCCACAGGTCGTTGAAGTGGCCGCTGCGACGGCGCAGTTCGGCGATGAGGGACTGCAGGTTCGCATCGCCGGGGTAGCGGCCGGAGGTGCGGCGCAGGTCGGCCACGAGCGCTGCCTGCAGTGCGCCTTTGGACTCCGGGGTGTGGCGTACCCGGCTGTCAGGGGTGAGGAAGTTGCGCCAGACCCCGTTGAGGTCATTGCCGTGCCATTCCCCCATGAGCGCCGTGTGGAGGGGGTTGGCGAGCAATTGGTTCCAGGCGGCGTCGAAGACGGCGACGGGCGTGCCGGCCAGACGGTCCAGCATGCGGTGGACACCGGGAGTGATGTGCCGCGGCACCGTGCCGGGGCCCGGTGGGACGTGGCCGGCCAGACGGAAGAGGTGGTCTCGTTCGCCCTGGGTGAGTCGCAGGGCGCGGGCCAGAGCCTCGACGATCTGAGGTGAGGGCCTGGTGGCGCGTCCCTGTTCCAGCCGCACGATGTAGTCGGCGGAGACGCCGGCCAGCTGGGACAGCTCCTCACGGCGCAGCCCGGCGGCGCGCCTGCGTCCGCCCGTGGACAGACCGACCGCCTGGGGCGAGACGCGATCGCGCCAGTGACGCAGGGCCGCCCCGAGTTCCGTGGTCGCCATGCCCTTGATTGTGGCAAGAGGGACGTTCGCCTGTCCTGGTACTGGCGTTCCTATGAAATCGGGACTACTGCCTGATCGTCCGTTTCCCGCCGACCGTGGAGGCATGACAGAGCCACGAACGCACGACACGGCCGGTGAGCCGGCTACTGCCTGCGACGACGTCTGCCTGTGCGTGCGCGCGGATGACGACGCCCTTGGGCCGGCCGACCGACTGCTCGAAGGACCGCGTCGCGGGACGGTCGTCGTCAACCACGGCAGCGGCCTGCCCGATAACGCCGTGCGGCTCGCCGAGCTGTGTGCGAAGGGTGATGTGGAGGCGTTGGACGCGCCAGGGTGGAGACGGGTCAGACCTCCGCCTGCCGCTCGCAGTACCAGGCGGAGCGCGGCACCGACGGCCTCCGGCGCATCGCCCGGATCACCTCGAAATACGAGAAGGAAAACCTCGAGCCGGTTCTGCGGGGCACCCGGCCCGCCGTCGACGCGGCAGGGCCGGCCGGCCACCGGCTCCTCGCCGGGTAGCCGGGCCGCAGGGGCTGCACCGTCGGCGAGCACCGCCTCGCTGCCGGCCGGCCCGAGGCCGTCGCCGAGACAGAACCGCGCCGAACACACTCACCCCCGAAAGGAACAGCTCTCATGAGCAAGCTCGCCCTCGTCACCGGCGCCACCTCCGGCATCGGCAAGGCATTCGCCGAACGCCTCGCCGCGAACGGCCACGACCTGATCATCGTCGGCCGCGACAAGGACCGCCTCGAGGAGTTCGCCGCCAGCCATCCCGGCGTCAAGGTCCGCACCGTCGCCGCCGACCTGTCCACCGACCTCGGGGCCGACACCGTAGCCGAGATCTGCGCCGACGAGCCGCTGACCACGCTCGTCAACAACGCCGGTGTCGCCCACTACATGCCGCTTGCCCAGCTGCCAGCCGACAAGGCCCGCGAACTCGTCCACGTCAAGGTCGTCGCCCCCACCTTGCTCACCCGCGCCGCCGTCGTCGGCATGCAGGAACGCGCCCACGGGAAGATCGTCAACGTGGCCGGGATGATCGCGTTCAGTGGCCCCGCCGACACGTCCGTCATGCCCCGCCGCGCCGTCTACGCGGGCTCGCTGGCCTACCTCGTCGCCATGTCCCAGACCCTCAGCGCCGAGCTGGCGGACACCGGCGTCCAGGTCCAGGTGCTGTGCCCCGGCGTCGTCGCCACCGAATTCCACACGCGCCAGGGAATCGACATGAGCATCGTGCCTCGCATGTCCGCCGAGGACGTCGTCACCGCCGGGCTGCGCGGCCTTGAGCTCGGCGAGGTCGTCTGCGCCCCCGGTGTCGAAGACGCCGGCCTCCTCGACGCCGTCTTTCAGGCCGACCTCGCCGCCTTCGGCGGACAGAGCCCCGAACTCGCCTCCCGCTACCGGGCCGACTGAACCAGTCGCATCGCACCGCAGGCCTTGGCGGCTGTGGACCGGGAGGGGTGGGACCGCAGCTTCGGCACGCTCTCGACGAGCGTGTGCCGGACACGGACCGGAGCCAGGCGGCTGAGCAGGGGCGGTGCGGGCCTTGCGGCCTGACGGCGGGTGTTCGCGCAGGCGCAGCGCGCCGGGCACCTGGATCCGGCCGCCGACGCCGAGGTGCTCGGCGGGCTGATCCTCACCACGCATCGCGGGCTCGAGGCGCTCGCCAAGGCGGGGGTCGACACGAAGACCGGGAACCGCATCGCCGGCGCCGCGATCGACAGCATCGCACTGCCGGTTCCTCATCCGGCCGGGCACACGTGCGCCGTGGCGAAGGTGGGTAGGGCTTCCCGGTCGTGGAGCGACGAGCGTGCGGTATCAGGGGACCGGTCGGGAGGAACTGTGGTGCTCTTGGATCAACTGCCTGCTCTGATAGGCGTTGTGGTCGGTTCGCTCGGTTCGTATGCCGTGCAGAGCCTGACCGAGAGTCGGCGGTGGAAGCGACAGCGCCAGGAGCGGTGGGACGAGAAGCGCTTCGAGACGTACGGCCGGTACGCCAGTGTCCTCAAGGCACAACTTCGCGTCGCCCACCGCATCGGTGCCGGGCTCGGATTCGCGGACGTGGCCGATCCGCTGCAGCCGGCCGAGGGCCTGTCGCTGCTTGCCGATGCGGAGTCGCGTCGTACGACGGAGTGGGAGTCGGTCCTGCTCGTCGGGGACGCGGCGACGATCGCCGCGGCGCGGCGCTGGCACGAGACGATCTGGACCATAGAGCTGCTCGTACGTGAAGGGCCGCTGGACGAAGAGATGTGGACCAGGGCCCATCGGCTGGCGAGCGCGGCGCGTGATGCCTTCTACGAGAGCGCACGGGGTGACCTCGGCATCGCGGGAGCTGCGCCCCCGTCCGGTGCGTGGCCACGGCAGTGGCGGGCCGAACTCTCCGAATGAGTGCCGAGTCGGTCCTTCCTCTCGCCCACATGCGGGTCCAGGACCGTCAGCCGGGCCCGTGGACTGTGCTCTTCTGCCCGACGGCGGCCGCCCTGGCCGTGAACTCTGGCCCACCACCGTTCTCGGTGGCCTTGAACCTCACGGAGGCTTTGATGCGTATCTCTTCGCTGCCGTACCTGGACGAGCACGCGACGGCCATCACCGCGGAGACCGACGAGGTCTGGCGCGCGCTGGTCGCGACACTGGACCGGTCCTTCTCGCGCCCCGGATGGGCCACCTGCACGAGGCTGGTGGGATGCGCCGACCGCTCGGTGTCCGGGCCACGTCCTCTTGCCGAAGGCTCGACGTTCCCCGGTTGGCGAGTGGTCGCCGCGGACCCGGGACGAGAGCTGGTCCTCCAGGGACGCCATCGTTTTTCGTCCTACGCCCTGATCTTCCGTATCGATCACATGGGTCCGGGGAGATCACGGCTACGGGCCGAAAGCCGGGCCGCTTTTCCCGGTCTGGCCGGCGGCCTCTACCGGCGGCTGCTCATCGGGACGGGCGGGCACGTGGTCGGCACACGGCGCCTTCTCTCAGCAGTCCGCCGCCGATCCGGGTAGCTCTAACACATTCACTGGCCATACGGTCCCGCTGGCCGGCCGCTGGAGGACTTGTGCGGCTCAGTGGTCGATACGCTGCCCGCGCGGAGCTGCCCTCCGCATCCCCACACGCGGATGATCCTTGCCCGTAAGGGTGGTCTGCCGACGGCAGCGCAGTGGCCGACCCGGCCGGCTGTCGTCCGCCGACCGGTCTCCTCCACGCCGATCGTGCGGCACGAGGCGAAGTGCCGTCAAAGGCGCCTGATCACCAGGACGGCCACGTCGTCGAGGTGGTCCACTGCCACCGCCGCGTCGAGGATCCGGTCGGCGACCGCCTCGGCGTTCAGTCTGTCGTGGACGGCTTGGGCGGCCAGTGTCGCGACCCGCTCCAGTCCGGCGTCCAGCGTGAGCCCCGGCCCTTCGACCACACCATCGGTAACCATGACGAGGGCGGTGCCCGCCTCCAAAGTGAAGGTTTCCTCGATGTAGTCGGTGCCGGAGAGGACACCCAGCACCGGACCGCCCGGCAGCTCGCGGATGTAGCTGCTGCCGTCCGCGCGTGCGCACAACAACGGCACATGTCCTGCGCTGGCGCCGGTGACCCGCCCGTCGTGTGGATCGATGTGCAGCATCGTGCAGCTGGCGAATCGTGTCGCGTCCATCGTGACAAGCAGTTCGTTGGCGCGCGTCAGCACGGTCGCCGGCTCCGCTTCGTGAGAGGCGATCGCGCGGATGGAGGTTCGCACCTGTCCCATGAAGGCGGCGGCCTCCACGTCATGACCTTGGCTGTCGCCGATCTCCACTGCCACCGCACCGTCGGGCATCACGAAGGCGTCGTACCAGTCGCCGCCGATGTCGAGCCCGTCTCGGCTGGGCCGGTAGCGGGCGGCAACCTCGAGGCCCGGGAGGTGCTCGGGCAGTGTCGGCAGCATGCTCTGCTGCATCGCGTCGGCCAGATCGACGCGGGCCTGCTGCAATCGGATGCGCCTGAGTGCCTGGCCTGCCAGGTCGGCCAGAGTACTCATGAGGGCACGCTCGTCCGGGGACGTGTGGTGCTCACTGTCATAGAACAGCGCCCAGGCCCCGAGCGGTTGATCGCCGATCGGACTGAGGGGGGCAACCGATATGCCGATGAAGGAGTCGAGCCACGGAACGCCGGCTGTCTGCGGCCAGCGGCGTATGAGTTCTTCGTGGTTGGGGATGAAGTACGGCATGCCTGTCCGGATCGCGCAGGTCATGGGCAGCGATTCATCGAGAGACAGTCCGTCCATGGCGTTCGTCTGTCGCGGGTCGCCCTGCGCATCGGAAGAGGCGTGCAGGAGCCCGGTGTCGTTGTCGAAGAGTGCGAGTACGGCAGCCGTGGCGCCGAACGTCGCTGCGACCCGTGTCAGGACGACCTGCTGCAGTTCCTGCTCGGTGGCGGAGCTGATCAGGGCGGCGGAGAAGGCGGCGATCTCATCGGCACGCTGGCGCTCGGCAACCAGCGTGGCCTGTGCTTTTCGCCGGCTCGCCTCCTGCCGGGTGTCGTCACGGAGTATTCCGAAGATTTGCTCAGGGCCGCCGTAGCCGAGCTGGAGGCGACGTTTCTGGCAGGCCAGGTGGTGCCACTCGTCGCTCTCGGTACGAAACCTCAGGCTGGTCCAGGGGGACCGGGCGGCGGGTGAGCACACGAGCCGCCTCAGGGCCTCCCGGTCATCCGGGTGAACTCGCCGAACGGCCTGGGACAAGGACGCAGAGTCATCCGGGAACAGCGCGGCCAGGGCGGGTGCGCCACCCAGCCACTGCAGACGGCGCCCGTGGCGTGCGTACATCCACACGCCGAGTTCCGCGGCGGCGGCCGCCAGCTGGAACGGAACCAGCAGTCCGCCCGGGTCGTTGTGCGCGTCCACCGAGTGCACCCACACCAGCCGCTCGCGACTCGTGGGATTGTTCACCGGGCGGGCCTCGATGAGGCTGAGTACGGACGCACTGGCCAGCGCCGAGAACATCAGCACGCGCATCGCGACGGTTTGCGTCGTGGCCCCGTGGGTCAGCAGGCTCTCGGCCGAGGCCCGCTGCGATTCGGGCAGCAAACCGGGAAAGCCGTGGCCTACGCACTGCTCCGTGAGCCTGCCCAGCGACGCGGCCATCGGGGCGTTGAGAGAGCGGATGGTGCCATCCAGCGCCAGCAGGGCTGACGGGGTGGGCCATCGAAGGAGTTCGTCCCAGGTGTCCATCTGTCACTCCATGGCAATCATCGAGCACAGGCCCAAATGATCCTCCACACCATATTCCGTCCCTTTCTTGCAAGATGCTCATATAAAGCGCCCGTGCAGTTAGGTATGTGCTATCTCGTATGTCTTTTCCTTTTGGTTCTCGGCGAGGTGCTCTACCAGGAATCAGGAGCATCCGTCCGCTTGCGCGACGGGCCGCGCCGGCGACGCGGCTGCACCAGGTAGCGCCGCCTGGCGCCCCTCGCTCACTCCTGTCCGGGCGCGGGCGTCCCGGATGCGCCCGTCGACTGCCGGGCCCGGCGCGCCGTCCGGCCGGGTTTCCCCGGTACCGGGCGGCAGGCCGATGGCCCCGGCTCTTGCTCACGGCCTTCGGGGTGACGTGGGCGGGGTGCGGTCCAGGTGCCGCCGGGGCGGCAGGTCAGGGACGCGCGTCCTCTGGGTGGGTGAGGTACGCCCGGGCCGGCGGGTTCCACCGCAGGCGGCGTACCTCGATGCCGTCGATCTCGCTGTCGCCCGGCGCGGCGTCCTGGCGGCCGGACTCCGTGGACCGGCACAGTGTCGTGGTTACCGCGGCCGCGTCGGTGAAGAGGCTTGTTCCTGGACGACGGTGAGTACGATCTTGCCCTGGATGTGTCCTCGGGCGGCACGTTCGTGCGCGGCCCGGGCATCGGCGAGCGCGAACGTGCTGTCGATGGCGACGCGGACTGTGCCCGCGTCGAGCAGGCGTCCCAGTTCGGCGAGCTGCGCGGCGTCCGAGCGGACCTGGGTGCCCGTGACGGTGATGCCCAGTCTCGCGGTCTCTTCTTCGTCGAACTCACCGAAGAACACGGGGAACTGGGAGCCGCCGCGTTTGATCGTGCGCAGGAATCGCCTGCTGTCGGGGCCGCCGACGGTGTCGAGCACGAGGTCGACGTCGTGTGCGAGTTCCTCGGGGCGGCTCGTGGTGTAGTCGATGAACTCGTCGGCGCCCAGCTTGCTCAGGAAGAGTTCATGCTCGCCCGACGCCACGGCGATGACACGTGCGCCCTTCCATTTCGCCAGCTGCAGGGCGAGGTGCCCCACACCGCCCGCGGCGCCGTTGATGAGCACCGTCGTGTCGGCGTCGAGCGGCACCGGGCGATGCTGCGCAGCCTGGAAGGGCGACGGGTGATCGTGTCCGAGGTCGATCAGGAACTGCCATGCGGTGAGCCCGGCCATGGGCGCTCCGGCGGCGTGCACGTGATCGATGCCGGCCGGCTTGACCGCGAGGTCCGACGCGGGCGCGGCCACGTACTCGGCGTAGGTGCTGCCGTCGAAGCCGGGGAAGCGAAGGAGGCCGAAGACCTCGTCGCCGACGGACAGGCCGTCCACATCCGCGGCGACCGCCTCGACGACGCCCGACAGGTCGGTCCCCGGGATCACGGGCAGGCTGAACTTCGGCCTCACGTGCGGAGGCAGGTTGGACATCCCGTCGCGCAGGTACCAGTCCGGCGGGTTGACGCCGACCGCGTGCACGCGGACGAGCACCTCGCCCGGCCCCGGCACGGGGATCGGCACCTCGTCGTAACGGAGCACTTCAGGGCCGCCGTGCTCGTGGAGCCGGACCGCCTTCATCGTGTGTGTCGGCATCGTGTTCTCTCCTGCCCATGCTGAGGGATAGGCTTATTCGGATCGGCGATCCACATAAACGGACCGCTGATCCGAATATATGGACCACTGATCCGGATAGTCAAGGGGGACAGATGCGCGCCGACGCCAGGAAGAACCGCGAGCACCTGCTCGCAGTAGCGGGTGCCGCCATCGCCGAGCAGGGTGTCGACGTGTCACTGCGCGACATCGCACGCAGGGCCGATGTCGGACTCGCGACACTGCTGCGTCATTTCTCGACGCGCGAGGCGCTGCTCGATGCCCTGCTCCGTACGAGCTTCGACGAGCTGACCGCCAAGGCGGGCGCCCTCGAAACCTCCGGCTCGCCCGGCGACGCACTCGCTTCGTGGCTGCGCGACTGTGTCGCGTGGACCACCGAGTACCGAGGCGCGATCGTGCTCATGGCGGCCGCCATCGAGGACACCGAGTCGGCACTCCACGCTTCGTGCGTCACGCTGCGCGCGGCCGGTGCGAGACTCCTCACCCGTGCCCAGGCCGCGGGTGTGGCGCGGGCCGACATCGATGGCACCGATTTGTTCGCGCTCGTGACGGCCCTTGCCTGGCTCGGAGATCAGCCCTCGCTCGCGCCGCGCGCCGATCACCTCTTCGATGTTGTCGCAAGCGCGATCCTGAACAGCACGGCGAGCGGCGATGCCGAGGGAGGGCGCGGCCCTCGCCCCCGCGGCTGACGTCGTCGCGCCCGCGGACCTGGCGAACTCGGCCGCGCGCCCGGCAGTTGCGGATCGACGCCGAGTTCGCCGGCGCGGTCAAGGGCACCGGTAGTGGACCGCGACCGTCGGGGGATGGCCGACGACGGGCGTACCGGCTGATCGCGCCCTGACCGGCTCCTGGCGGGCGGTCCTGCGCTCTGCCGCGTCCTCGTCCGGTGAGGGCCCGTCCGGATCAAGAGGGGTTGCGGCCCCTGGGCCGGCCCGCCGCCCGCGAAATCCAACCGGTGGCGCCCCGTGGAGTCGGTGTGCCTGTCCTTCCGCGGGGACGGGCGGGCCGCGTTCTCGTCCTGGAGGTCGTTGCCCTCGACGACGTCCAGGTCGGCCGGGGCGGGCGTAGGGCCGGCCTTGTCGACGCGCCCGTGCTCGGTGAACGAGGCGCCGTGCGGGATGGGGCTGTCGGCCTGCATGCGAACGTGGGCGGGGGCGGCCCTCGCGGCCAGGCGGCCGCATCGGGTCGTCGGCGCGGACCTGGATGCTGGTCGGCGACCGGGCCGCGCGCCGCATGTCCGCACCGCGCGCACGGCGATCCGCTTCGAGTCCACCTGATCGCGGGCGACTTCGGCTCGCCGACCGTGTCGGGCTCGTCCGTCGGCGGGTGGGCCCGGCCACCGCCCTCGGGGGCGACGATCCCGGCCTTCGTCCTGTCCTCCGGCCTCGGAGGTGCCGCGCAGTGACGTCCTGACGCCCTGCCCGGTGGCTGCGGTGCCCGCGACCGCGAGGAAGCGGTCGCGATCCCTTCCGGCGTCGCCCCGCCTCCGGCCACTCGATTTTCCGGATCGGTGGTCCATATATCCGGATCGGTGGTACGTTTATGTGGATCGCTGATCCGGGTAAGCCCGCACCGCAGTGACGGCAGGGCGCGAAGACGCCCCGGCTGCGACCACTCCCCGTTGAACCGGTGACGCCTCGGGCGTAATCCACCGGCGTCAAGAAACAAGGACACCCCCCATGAACCTGAAACTCGAGATGATCGTGCTGCCCGTCTCCGACGTCGACCGGGCCAAGGCCTTCTACGAGAAGGCCGGATTCCGCCTGGACGTCGACTACGTGGCGAGTGAGGACGTCCGGGTCGTGCACTTCACCCCGCCCGGCTCCGAGTGCTCGATCAGCTTCGGCGAAGGGATGACATCCATCGCACCCGGCTCGTTCCAGGGCCTGTACCTCATCGTCTCCGACATCGAAGAGGCCCGCGCGAGCCTCGTCGGCCGCGGCATCGAGGTCGGCGAGATCTTCCACGACGCGGGCGGCCTCTTCCACGGCCACGAGGGCGCAGACGTCACCCACCGCGTCCCCGGCCAGGAGCGGCTGGCCGGCCTGCACCCCGAGCGCGCCTCCTACGGCTCCTTCGCAACCTTCAGCGACCCGGACGGCAACGGCTGGGTGCTCCAGGAGGTCTCGCAGCGCCTCCCCGGCCGCTGACCCCGCCACCAGCCACAGCCACCCTCCAAGGGATACAACGTGCCGTTTCCGGTCCGGATGGCAGCCGGTCCGACCCAGCGGCCCATGCGGTGCGGCAGCCCGGGCCGTCCGGCGGCGGGGACCGGCAATCGCGGTCGGTGATTCGGCCGGACGCCGAAGCCGTCCGGCCGAATCACCGACGCGATGAGAACCGAGCGATGAGAACCAAGCAATGAGGATCCAAGCAGTGATGGACCAAGCAGTGATGAACGAGACAACCCGCACCTACGACGTGGTCGTCATCGGCGCAGGGCCGGTCGGTGAGAACGTGGCCGAACGCGCCCGCGCCGCGGGTCTCAGCACCGTGATCGTGGAGCGCGAACTGCTCGGCGGGGAGTGCTCGTTCTGGGCCTGTGACCCGAGCAAGGCGCTGCTGCGGCCGGTGGTGGCACGTGCCGACGCGCGCCGCATACCCGGACTCAGCCCGGCGGTGGCCGGCCCGCTGGACGTCGAGGCAGTCCTCGCACACCGCGACAAGATGTCCTCGTACTGGAAGGACGAGGACCAGGTCGACTGGCTGGATTCGGTCTCCGTCGACCTCATCCGCGGCCACGGCCGGCTCACCGGCCCCAAGCAGGTGGCCGTCCGGACCCCCGAGGGCGACACCGTCGCCCTGACCGCCCGGCACGCCGTCGCCGTCTCCACCGGTACCCGCGCCGCCCTGCCCCCCATCCCCGGACTCGACACCGTCCGTCCCTGGACCAGCCGCGAAGCCACCAGCGCCGGCAAGGTGCCCGACCGCCTCGCCGTCGTCGGAGGCGGTGTGGTCGCCGTCGAGATGGCCACCGCCTGGCAGGCCCTCGGCTCCCAGGTCACCATGCTCGTCCTCGAGAACGGACTCCTGGAACGGATGGAACCGTTCGCCGGCGAACTGGTCACCGACGGACTGCGCGAAGCAGGCGTGGACATCCGCTTCAACACCACCGTCACCTCCCTGGCGCGCGAGGGCGGAGAGGTGCGGATCACCCTCTCCGACGGCGGGGAACTGGGCGCGGACGAGATCCTGCTGGCCACCGGTCGCGCACCGCAGACCCGCGACCTCGGCCTCGAGACCGTCGGTCTCACTCCCGGCGACTGGCTCACCGTCGACGACACCTTCCAGGTCACCGGCGTCGACGGCGGTTGGCTCTACGCCGTCGGCGACGTCAACCGCCGCGCCCTGATGACGCATCAGGGCAAGTACCAGGCCCGGATCGCCGGCGCCGTCATCGGCGCCCGCGCCAAGAACGAGCCCATCGACGACACCCTCTGGGGCGCGCATGCCGCCACCGCCGACCATGCGGCCGTCCCCCAGGTCGTCTTCACCACCCCCGAGGTCGCCTCCGTCGGCCTGACCAGCCGCGAGGTCGAGCACAGCGGGCGCCGCATCGAGATCGTCGACTACGACCTCGCCCGCGTCGCCGGCGCTCACCAGTACGGTGAGGACTACCGCGGACGGGCCCGCATGCTCATCGATACCGACCGCAACACCGTGGTGGGTGTCACCTTCGCAGGCCCCGGCGTCGGCGAGCTGGTGCATTCGGCCACCGTCGCCGTCGTCGGCGAGGTGCCCCTCGACCGGCTCTGGCACGCCGTCCCCGCCTTCCCCACCCTCGGTGAGGTATGGCTGCGGCTGCTGGAGACCCATCGCGGCTGACCGTGCTCCGGCCGGCACACGGGGCGGCTCCGGCTCCGCCGGGTGATCCGTCGTCCGCGGGAGAGGAGCCATCCTCCTCTCCCGGTGGCCGGCAGCGGCACGCCCGGACCGCGGATCGGAGGGGAAGCCGCCGCCCTTGTCCGCGGTCACGGACGGAACCCACGGCGTTCGCGCCGGGCAGCGCGTCCACTCCCGTACCGCAGTCACTCATACCCGGCGACCATGCGTCCTCGACCGGCGCTGTGCGCCGCCGGTCGTCTCAGGAGACTATGGAGAGGTACCGGAAAGGCACGAAAAGCGTCTCAACACCGCAGCTCGGGGGCCTGCGCCGGGCGCGCTCCGCCCTGGCAGGTGGAAGGAACACCTGGGATGAGTGAAGCGGCATCTTTCAGTGCGGACGGTGACTCGTCCGACCTCCGGCTGGAGCTGCCGAGCGGGATGCTGGATGCGCTCGGCGTGGCGGTGGTGGCGCTGGACACGGCCGGGCGGATCGTGCTGTGGGGCCCGCAGGCCGAAGAGCTGTTCGGCTACTCCGCGCAGGAAGTGCTGGGCCTGCACGCGGCTCGTGTCCTGGCCCATGCCTCGCACATGGACATGGTGGCCGGCAAGTGCGAGCAGATGATGGAGACCGGCCAGAGCTGGGCCGGAATCATTCCCGTCCGGAACAAGGACGGCAGTACGCGGCTGGTTGAATTCCACTGCAACCGTCTGCCGGACAAGCAGGGTGACTTCTACGCCCTGGGCATCGCCACCGATGCGTCGACACTGCGCAAGGCGGAGCAGGACCTGGCGTTGTCCACGCAGTTGATCGCCCAGTCGCCGGTCGCGCTCGAGGTTCTGGACACCGATCTGCGCTATGTGGCCGTCAATCCGGCGATGGAACGGATACACGGCCTGCCGGCCCGGGAACACCTCGGCCGGGGCTTCCGCGAGGTCCTGCCCTCCGCCAGTGTCGACGCGTCCGAGGCGGCGGTCAGGGAAGTGCTCGAGACCGGACGCCCTCAGGTCGACAAGTACACCATCGGCCGCACCCCGGCCGACCCTGACAACGATCATGCCTGGTCCGTCTCCGTCTACCGGTTGGAGGGCCACAACGGTCAGGTGCTCGGTGTCGCCATGTCGGTGCTGGACGTCACCGATCGGCACGGCGCCATCACGGCGGCGGCCCAGGCACGGCAGCGCCTGGCCCAGGTCGCCGAGGGCTCCGCACGCATCGGTACCACCCTGGACATGGAACGCACCGCCCGCGAGCTCGCGGATGTCGCGGTGCCCGAGCTCGCCGACGTCGCGGTCGTGGACGTACTCGACTCCGCCATGGACGACCGCCGCCCCGCGCCCCCCGACAGCGGCCCGGCGCTCTTTCGCACCCTCGCCGTGAAAGCCGCCTATCTGGCCGACGCCGCCGGCGCCGCCGGCACGGTCGGCCAGCTGGTCAGCTATGACGCCGACCAGCTGCCCACCCGATGTGTGCGGACCGGTCAGCCGGTCATGGTGACGCGCGTGGACGAGTGGGATCTGGCGCGCATCGCCCGGGACACCGCAGCCGCTGCGGTCCTGGCCAGTGTCGGCATCCATTCCTATCTCGCGATACCGCTGGCCACCCAGGGCCGGGCACTCGGCGTCCTGGGGCTGATGCGCGGCCGCAATCAGCTGCCCTTCAACGCGGACGATGTCACCCTGGCCGGTGAGCTCGCCAGTCGGACCGCGATGTCCCTCGACAACGCACGCCTGTACCAAAGCGTCCGCAACACCGCGGTGACGCTCCAGCGCAGCCTGCTGCCCCACCCGACGCCACCCGAGAGCCTGGAGATCGCCACCCGTTACCAACCTGCCGGAACCTCCACCGAGGTCGGCGGCGACTGGTTCGACGTCATCCCCCTCGCGGAGGACAAGACCGCGCTCGTCGTGGGTGACGTGATGGGCAGCGGCATCGACGCGGCCGCCACCATGGGCCGCCTGCGCACCGCCACCGCGACCCTGGCCGATCTCGACCTCGCGCCCGCCGAGGTGCTGCAACGCCTCGACAAGATCACCGCCGGTCTGGACCCCTACATCGCCACCTGCATCTACGCCGAATACGACCCGCACGGCGACCGGTGCCGCATCGCCGCAGCCGGACACCTGCCCCCCGCACTGACACCTGCGGGCGGGCCCCCCGAACTGCTCGACCTGCCATCCGGACCACCCCTGGGCGTCGGCGGCGTCCCCTTCGAAACGACCACTGTCCCGCTTCGCGCCGGAGATCAACTGGTCCTCTACACCGACGGCTTGGTCGAAACACGCCGCGACGCCATCGACGAACGCCTTGACCTCCTCCTCCGCGTACTCGACGGCCACGACCTTTCCCCGGAAGAGACCTGCGACCGTCTCCTGGGAACATTGCGTGATCCGGACGACCACGACGACGTGTCCGTACTCGTTGCCCGCCCCAGACCGCGACGCTGACCCACTACGGACGCCGGTCGGCGGGGGGACAGCCCAAGGCCCACAACATCCGCCAGCGGGTGGAAGGCTCCGGCGGGGCATCCGGGGGAGGGGCGGTCTTGCCATCTCCAATGTAGGAGCATATGCTCGTATTGCAGGCAGGGGCCCTCCCGACCCCTTCTCCCTCTGGAGAATCCCCGTCAAAAGGTTGTGTCATGACTCTCTCCACCGGATCGGCCGCCGAGCGTGAGCGGGCGCGCCCCGCGTCGGCAGAACAGACCTCCAAGCCGAGCCAGGGCGCCCACCGGCCGCCCGTGAAGTCATGGCTCCAGCCGGTACTGATCTCCCTCGTCGTCGTGGCCGCCTTCATCACGTGCTACGTCGGCCTCCAGCGTGACCCGCAGCCCCACCGGGTGCCCATCGCCGTCACCGGTCCGAGCCTGCCGGGCGAGATACAGCGGGCCCTGGGTGACGCCGTCGAGGTCCACCCCGCTGCGGACGCCATGACGGCACGGCACGCGCTGGAACGGCACGACGTCGTGGCAGTACTCGGTGCCGCAGCTCCCGGCCACCTGGACCTGCAGATCGCCGGCGCCGCCGGTGTGTCCACCACTTCGGCCGTGAGTCAACTCGTCGATGCCTACGCCCGGGGTGCCGGCGCGCACGTGACCACCACGGACGTCGTCCCTCTGGCCGAGCACGACGCCCGCGGCCTGGCCGGCTTCTACGTGGCCTTCGGCGTGAGCCTGGCCGGTTTCGTTCTGGGTTCCAACGCTCTGGGTCTGGCCGGCGTCATGCGTCTGCGTCACCGGTATTTCCTGCTCGTCGGAACCTCCGCCGCCATCGGCACCGTGGGAGCGATCGTCGTCGGGCCCGTCCTGGGCGCTGCTCCGGCCCCGCTCGTGCCGCTGGCCTTCCTCCTGGCCCTCCTGGCCGCCGCCACGGCGTTCACGACCAAGCTGCTGGGCGCCTTCCTGGGGCCGATCGGGCTGCCGATCACCACACTGCTGCTGCTGACCGTCGGCAACGCCACGAGCGGCGCGGTCATCGGAGCCGACCTGCTGCCCTCCGGGGCCCGGGCGGTCTCCGCCCTGCTGCCGCCAGGAGCGGCTGTCCGCGGCATCGCCGATCTCGGCTACTACAACGGCTCGCACCTCGGCGGCCCCGTACTCACCCTGGCCCTGTGGGCCATCGCCGCCGGGATCCTGCTGGGCCTGCGCCCCCGCTTGGTGCGGCGTCGGGCAGCCGTCGCCTGACCGCTGCCACAGGCCCCGCACCTGCCGTTCCTGCCGGGCAGGACACCCGGCGCGAACGCTGTTCGGCCACCGGCCCCTCCGCCGGAAGAGGTCATCGAACGCGGCGCGAACACCGCGAAAAGGAGACGCTGAAATGGAACACGAACACACCTGATGTGACTGAGCGCCCCAGTTGGCACTCGAGCAACTCAGTTGGCACCGTGAGCGCGGTATCTGGCAGGTAGCCGCCCAGAATGGGGCGAGGACGGTGGGGCGAATCGTGGCGGTGTGCTTCGAATTGGTGGTGGACTTCGGTGACGACGCCAAGGCGGCCCGGGCGGCTGCGTTCAGCGAGCCGTGGCCGTCCACGCTTCGCGCGGGTGCGTTCCGGATCCCACTGCACCGGCCCATGCTGTCGGTCTCGGGAACGAACACGCAGCTCAGCGTGCTACCGGTGGCTGTCGGATATGGCGTGGCGGCCGACGGCAGTCTGCCGCGGTTCGACCTCACCGAATCTGAGCTGATGGAGCTGGGCCGTGGCCTCTACGGGCTGCTCGAACGTTTCGAGGGCTACGTTGCCGCCATGGTGGGGTGGGACCCAGAGGGTTTCCTCCACGTCGACGACTTGGCCGCTGATTGGTCGGAGGAACTCGCCGAGGGCACCCTGCCCGGACTTGTCCTCGCCGATCACCTCCGTACCCGTCTCTCCCTGGGCCCGGCGTGGGTCCCCTTCCGACCGGGCTACTTGTGGCTCCCCTACCCGCAGCGGTGAGCCTCGGCCGTTGAGGTTCACCGCGGAAACGGGGCGACGCTGTCTGACCGCAGACGGGCTGAGCGTTTGAGTTGGCGAGCGGCGCCTACTACGACGCTCAGTCACAGCACCTGTGACTGAGCGCCGTGGTTGGCCCTTGAGCACGCTAGCGGGCACCTGAGCGCGATAGCTGGCCCGCAGAGGTCGGCTGGAGGGGAACCGCCTGCGACGATCCTGGAAGGCTTCACTAGGCACAAATCCGTCGCGTCCGGACCGTTGACGGGGTGTCATGCGCGCAGCAAGCATGTCTGGCGTCCGAGTTCTGGGAGCGCTCCCACGTCCCCTGGCGCCCCCGCACGTCCCGAGGAGCCCAGACGTGAAACGACGCACAACCGCCGTGTTGACCCTCACCGCCCTGCTGGGCACGGCGCTGACCGCGCTGCCCGTACAGCAGGCCGGTGCCGAGGAGGTCGAGCAGGTCAGGAACGGCACCTTCGATACCACCAGCGACCCTTGGTGGACCAGCAACGTCACCGCGGGCCTGAGCGACGGCCTGCTGTGCGCGGACGTGCCCGGCGGCACCGCCAACCGCTGGGACTCCGCGATCGGGCAGAACGACATCACACTGGTGAAGGGGGAGACGTACCGGTTCTCCTTCCACGCCTCCGGCATCCCCGAGGGGCACGTCGTGCGGGCGGTCGTGGGCTTGGCCGTGTCGCCGTACGACACCTGGCAGGAGGCGAGCCCGGTGCTCACCGAGGCCGACGGTTCGTACTCCTACACCTTCACCGCGCCCGTCGACACCACCCAGGGGCAGGTCGCCTTCCAGGTCGGCGGCAGCGCCGACGCCTGGCGGTTCTGCGTGGACGACGTCTCCCTGCTCGGCGGGGTGCCCCCGGAGGTCTACGAGCCGGACACCGGACCCCGGGTGCGCGTCAACCAGGTCGCCTACCTGCCTGCCGGGCCGAAGAACGCCACCCTCGTCACCGACGCCACCGCCCGGCTGCCTTGGCAGCTGAGGAACGCCCAGGGCACGACGGTCGCCCGGGGCCTCACCGTGCCGCGCGGCGTGGACGCCTCCTCCGGGCAGAACGTCCACTCGATCGACTTCGGCCCCTACCGCGGGCACGGCACCGGCTACACCCTCGTCGCCGACGGCGAGACCAGCCACCCGTTCGACATCGACGCGGCGGCCTACCGCCGCCTGCGGCTGGACTCCGTGAAGTACTACTACACGCAGCGCAGCGGCATCGCGATCCGCGACGACCTGCGGCCCCGCTACGGCCGCGCGGCCGGCCACCTGAACGTCGCCCCCAACCAGGGCGACGCGAACGTCCCCTGCCAGCCGGGCGTGTGCGACTACACCCTCGACGTCACCGGCGGCTGGTACGACGCAGGCGACCACGGCAAGTACGTCGTGAACGGCGGCATCGCCACCTGGGAGCTGCTGAGCACCTACGAGCGGTCGCTGATGGCCCGCACCGGCCACCCGGCCGCCCTCGGCGACGGCACCCTGGCGCTGCCCGAGAGTGGCAACAAGGTGCCGGACGTCCTCGACGAGGCCCGCTGGGAGCTGGAGTTCCTGCTGAAGATGCAGGTGCCCGCCGGGCAGCCGCTGGCCGGGATGGCCCACCACAAGCTCCACGACGAGCAGTGGACCGGTCTGCCCCTGCTGCCCGGCCAGGACCCGCAGAAGCGGGAGCTGCACCCGCCGACCACCGCGGCGACCCTCAACCTGGCCGCGACGGCCGCCCAGGCCGCCCGGCTGTACCGGCCCTTCGACAAGGTGTTCGCCGCGCGGGCGCTGACGGCCGCCCGCACGGCCTGGCAGGCCGCTCTCGCCCACCCCGACCTCCTCGCCGACCCCAATGACGGCACCGGAGGCGGCGCCTACAACGACGACGACGTCACCGACGAGTTCTACTGGGCCGCGGCCGAGCTCTACCTGACCACGGGGGAGCGGCAGTTCGCCGACCACGTGCTCGACTCCCCGGTGCACACCGCCGACATCTTCGGCCCGACCGGCTTCGACTGGGGTCACACGGCCGCCGCCGGCCGGCTCGACCTCGCCCTCGTGCCCAGCCGGCTGCCCGGCCGCGACCAGGTGCGCCGCTCGGTGATCAAGGCCGCCGACACCTACCTCGCCACACTGACCGCCCACCCCTACGGCATGCCGTACGCCCCCGCCGGTAACCGCTACGACTGGGGCTCCAGCCATCAGGTCCTCAACAACGGCGTGGTCCTCGCCAGTGCATACGACCTCACCGGCGTCGCCAAGTACCGCGATGGGGCGTTGCAGGGCATGGACTACGTCCTCGGGCGCAATGCCCTGAACATGTCCTACGTCACCGGCTACGGCGAGGTCAGCTCCCACAACCAGCACAGCCGCTGGTACGCCCACGAGCTCGACCCCACCCTGCCGAACCCGCCGTCCGGCACCCTCGCCGGCGGTCCCAACTCGAGCATCCAGGACCCGTACGCCCAGTCCAAGCTCACGGGCTGCGTCGGCCAGTTCTGCTACATCGACGACATCCAGTCCTGGTCAACCAACGAGACCGCGATCAACTGGAACGCGGCCCTCGCCCGCATGGCCTCCTTCGCGGCCGATCAGGGGTGACCGTCCGGCACGCCTGAGGCACCGCTCGGGTACCGCACTGACCTGGGGACACTTACAGGCCAGTACCCGAGCGGTATCGCGAAGGACATGCCAGCCCTCAACGTGGAGTTCAGTGATCGCAAGCTGGAGGGCCTGCGGCAGATCGCCAAGGAGCGCGGTACGTCAATGAAGGCGCTCATGTGCGAGGCGGCCGCCGCCGACACAGCGCGCCACCAGGCGCTGCAGGAGGGAGCGGAGGCGTTCCGGAGCTTCTTCGCCTCGCACGCCGACGAGTTCGCGGAGGCGTTTTCCGACGACGAGGCGCCCGTCTGGGGCGAGGGGCGGGTGCTCGTTGTCAGTCTGCCCAGCACGTTGGCGGCTCCCACAGCTGCCTCTGGCGATATTCGCTTCGCCTACGGACTCCACGAGCAGGACCGGCTGCTGCGGTGGGCCTACTGGACTGCGTGTGGAAGATTGCTGTGGCTGTGCTCCACTCCAGCGCGGGCAAGCAGCAGTGACGGCCGGCGCGACGAGTGAGGTCTCCACGGCGGCTGACTCGTGGGCGCGGATCTGAGCACTTACTTGGCCAGACGGGCCAACTATCGCGCTCAGTCACAACACCACCGCCGACCCGGCGCGGCGACAGCGCAGCCTGCGCTTCTCCGAGCTGCCCAAGCCCATCCGGCTGGAGGACACGGTGGAAGAGCGACCGGCCGTGCCGCACGGCACGGTGAGCGGCGCTTACAACCCGGACTGGTGGCTCATACGCATGGGCGGCCTGTGAGCCGCTCGACCCAGCCGGCCGGGGTGGTGTCGCGCGTCGTCGTCCCCGCGAACCGGCAATCGCCCCGGCCGGCTCCGTGATGGTTCTGCGGTGCTGCGCCGTCCTGCGCACGTTGTACGAGTCCTGAGGAGGTCGTTGTGAACTATCAGAAGATCCTTGTCCGGCTGACATCGATCGCAGCCACCGCAGCAGTCGCGATCGGATGCTTCCTCCACGTCTTCTAGGACCTGTCCGGCGACCGCTTCCTTCCCGAGTTGTCGATGTGGTCATGAGGCGAGGTGACCGGATCGCCGAGCCGAACGTCGGTCGTCACCGCCTGCCCAGAAGCTCGCGGAAGGCGGAAGGCGGAAGGCGGAAGGCGGAAGGCGGAAGGCGGAAGGCGGAAGCAGGAGGCCGGGGGCTTCGTGGCACGTCGATCCTGCTAGAACGGTGAGTGATGGGTACTCAGGAGCGCGAGCGCAAGGTGTACCGGCCGCTGTGGCGGGCCGGGCTCGAGGTGATCCCGAACGCTGTGCCGCCCGGCACGATGCCGTTCGTCGGCGGATACGCTGTCGAGGACGTGGTCGGAAGCTTCTCTCACCCGTACGGCACTCCGCGGCTCGTCGAGCGGCTCAACGCGGACTGGTACGACCTTGCCGTCTCCTCGGGTCTTTTCGACCGACGGCGCGAGTTCCTCGTCAAGCTTCCACAGGGCACCCGGACACACCGGAACGTGCTGCAACACATGCACAGCGGCAACGACGCGCCGGCGGTCTGGACCCGGGTCCGGCTTCTGCGGCGCTGGGACATCATGGGCCGGGGCGCGGCGTCAGCGTTCCTCGGCGTGCACGCGGGCCACCCGGGCTTCGGCATGATGGCTCTCGACAGCGGCGTGTACATCGTTGCCTCGACAGGCGAGCTCGGTGTCGACGTACTCGCGGTGGGCCACCCGGACCGCTCGGAGCACGTCCTGCGGCACATGGAGCGGATCGTGCTTCACGACGGCCTCCATGACGACCACCCGTTCAGGCAGCAGGTCGCCGTCTGGCTCGCGGGCCGCGCGGGGAGACGGAACGTCGACTCGACCCGGCCCGCCGAAGAGTCCCGATGACCGTGCCGAGCCGGTCGTGCGACCGGCTGGGCGGTTGTGGACTGCCTTCCGTCTCGCGGCATCGCCCAGCTCGCGCAAGCTGCCCGGCCGACTGCGCCCTTCGTCATCACGATGGTGGAGGCTTCGTCGGCCCATAACACCGGCGGTGTCGCCGCGGAGGTCAGTTGCCGACGGGGTAGCGGCTGGTGATCGCGACGCGGTTGAAGGCGTTCATCACGGTGGCCAGCCAGGCGATTGCCAAGACCTGGTCCGCGGTGAGCACGGTCGCGGCGGCGTTGAAGTCCTCATCGCTCACGTGTCCGTCGGGCACGCGCGTGATCGCCTCGGTCATGATTCCTTCGATCCGTTTGTCCGGCCTGCGCCGCGCTCTTCGAGTGCCTCGCAGTGGCCGGTCGCGGGTGTTCGGGCAGAGGGCGCGTGTTGGGCGGAGCGGTGCCGCCGCTGCGTGTCCCGGGCTGCGATGCCTGGCCCGTCGGCCTCGAGGCGCGGTCGGCGTGGCGACAACCAGGAGGCCGGCGGCGGTTCGCGTTCCGATCGCGATGGGGTTCCTGATTCAGTCTTCCGTGACGCGGATGATCGTCTTGCCAGGGGTGCGCCGGCCGGGGGCGAAGGCGGAGGGTGCTTCGGCGAGCGGACGCACAGCACCGACGACCGGCTTGAGCCGGCCGTCCCTCAGCCGCGTGGCGAGATCG
>NZ_JBVJMD010000038.1:0-87488 GCF_055584385.1 Streptomyces sp. NPDC104096 | reverse complement strand
GTGGTGTGGCGGCGGTCGCCCCCCAAACGCCCCCCCCCCCCCCCCCCCCCCGGGGGGCGCCCCGGCCCCCCCCCCCCCCCCCCCCCGGGGGGGCCCCCCCCCCCCGGGCCCCCCCCGCCGCCCTGCCGTGGGCCTCGGAGCTGTTCGGGGCCCTCAGACCCGGGCCGCGGCCTCCTCGTAGGAGAGACCGCCGCCCGCCGCGTACGCGGTCTCGTACTCCTCGTCGCCGAGCGCGGCCCGCACGGAGCGCTCCGCCAGGTCCTGCACCGCGCGCTCCATGACCCCGGCGACATGGCCGGGGGGCAGCAGTCCGGCGGCGGTGCCCAGGCAGCGGGCCGCGTCCCGGGCGCGGGCGCCGCCGTCGACCTGGGCGAGGGAGACCGCCGCGACCGACAGGTAGATGGAGCGCATGTGGGGGGCGATGTTCTGCGCGAGCCGGTCGCCGGCCTTCTCCAGTGCCTGCCGGACGGTGGCCAGGGACTCCTCGTGGCGGCCGTCGACCGCGTCCAGCCAGGCCTCCGAGCCCAGGATGAACGCGTCGAAGACCACGAAGTGGGCCAGCCCGAACTCCTCGCGCAGCAGCCCGATGTGCTCGCGCGCCTCGACCGTACGGCCTTTCACGCTGAGCCAGCCGGACAGGAAGAGCCGGGCGAAGGGCCTCGCCTCGTTGGACGGGTTCTCCCCCAGGCCGATCACCCCGCGCAGCAGGCGCTCGCCCTCCTCCTCCTGTCCCGCCTCCAGCAGCGCGGCGCCGAGCCGGGCGGTGAGGATCGCCACCTGGGCACGGGCGCCGAGCCGGTCGGAGTGTTCGATGGCCGCCTCGTAGTCGGCGGCGGCCGCTGTATAGGCGCCCTTGCGCTCGTGCGCCTCGGCACGGGCCGAGAGCGCCTCGGCGGTGCCCCAGGCGTCCCCGAGCCGCTGGAAGATCTCCAGCGCCTCGTCGGCGTCGTGGGCCGCGTCGCCCGCCCAGTCGGTGCGGTTGGCCAGCAGGTTGGCACGCATCTGGAGGCTGCCCGCGAGCTCCCACTCGAAGTCCGGCGTCTCGCGGCAGGTCCGCACGGCGGCGTCGATGATGAGCCGGATGCGCTGCATGTCGCCGGTGAGCATCACGGCGAAGAACCAGAGCATCCCGGGCGCGCGGCAGATCTGCGGCATCCCCGGCTCGTACGTCTGGGCCACGACGCGCAGCTTGGCCTGCGCCTGCGGCTGCTGCCAGGCCTCCATCTCGGTGTCCATGCAGGCCAGATGGGAGAGGTGCAGGCCGCGACGGGCCTCGGCGAGGACCTCGCCGGTCATCGGCGGCGGCGCGTCCGTGCAGCGCTGCCACACCGGGGCGGCCGGCCGGACGGGCTCGGTGAACGGGTCGGGGCCGAGGGTCATGACCTCGGCGCACCAGCTGCGGGCCTCGATGCGCAGATCACGCATCTGCCAGTACCAGACGAGCGACAGGACCAGGCACAGGGCCTCCTGCTCGTCGCGGGCGGCCACGGCGTGGCGCAGCGCGGTGCGCAGGTTCTCGTACTCCGTCTGGAAGCGTTCGATGGCGGCGCGCTGGCCCGGTCCGCGCAGCAACGGGTCGGTGGTGCGGGCGAGTTCGCGGTAGTACGTCAGGTGCGCGCGCTCCGCCTCGACACGCCGGCCCGCCTCGTCGAGGCGCTCGCCCGCGTACTCGGCGACGGTCTCCAGGAGGCGGTAGCGCATCCCGGCGTCCGGGCCCTGGGCCGGGCGCGGCTCGGCTCCCGGCGCCGGGCCCCCGCCCGGGGCCCGGTCCGTGCCCAACTCCGGCGGGACGGCCGAAGGCGCGGCCACCACAAGGGACTTGTCGACCAGCGAGCCGAGCGCCTCCAGCGCGGCCGGACCGCACACGGCCTCGGCGGCGGCGAGGTCGCAGCCGCCCGCGAAGACCGACAGGCGCCGCAGGACGTCCCGTTCGTCCTCGTCGAGCAGGTCCCAGGACCAGTCGACGACCGCGCGCAGGGTCTGCTGGCGGGGGCGGACGGTACGGCTGCCGGAGGTGAGCAGCCGGAAGCGGTCGTCGAGCCGGTCCGCGATCTGGCGGGGCGTCAGCATCCGCAGCCGGGCGGCGGCGAGTTCGATGGCCAGGGGCAGCCCGTCGAGCCGCCGGCAGATCTCGGCGCAGGCCTCGGCGTCGTCCGCGATCCGGAAGCCGGGCCGGGCGGCCGCGCCGCGCTCGGCGAGCAGCCGCAGGGCGGCCGGCTCGGGCAGCGGCTCCACCGGGCGCAGCAGTTCCCCGGGCACGCCGAGGGGCTCGCGGCTGGTGGCGAGCACCGTCAGCTCCGGGCAGCGTTCCAGCAGTTCCTCGACGAGCCGGGCGGCCGCCTCGACGACGTGCTCGCAGTTGTCGAGGACGATCAGCATGCGCCGTCGGGCGCAGTGCTCGACCAGCCGCTCCACGGGGTCGTCGTACCGGTCGGCGGCCGCCGCCCGTATGCCCTCGGCGCCGGCGCCGTGCAGCACGGTCTCGCGGGCGCCGATGGCGGTGAGCACGGCCTCCGGGACGTCGGACGGATCGTCGACGGGGGCGAGTTCGGCCAGCCACACCCCGTCCCGGGCCAGGTCGCGCACGCCCTCCGCGGACTCCTGGGACAGCCGGGTCTTCCCGGCGCCGCCCGGCCCGAGCAGGGTGACGAGCCGGGCCCCGGCGAGGTCTCCCCGGATGGCATCGATGTCGGCCTCCCGGCCCACGAAGGAGGTGAGGCGGGCCCGGAGGTTGCCCGGCCTCTGGGGGTGGGACTCGTCGGCCACGGCGGGCGGGCGGGCGCCGGACACCTGCCGCGCGGGCCCGGCCGTCCCCACGGGCGGGTTGAGCAACTCCGTGTGCAGCGCCCGCAGTTCCGGTCCCGGATCGGAGCCTAGACGGTCCGCGAGCAGCTGTCGTACGTCCTCGTAGGCGGCCAGTGCCTCGGCGGTGCGGCCCGCGTCGCGCAGGGCGCGCAGCCGCAGCGTCTGAAGGGGTTCGTCGAGGGGATGGGCCTCGCACAGCGCGGTCAGTTCGGGCAGGGACTGCTCGGCCTGGCCGAGGGCGAGCGCGGCGGTGTGGCGTGCGCGCAACGCGTCCAGGCGCCGGGTCCCGCAGCGGGCGGCCCGCGCGGTGCGGTCGGGCAGGTCGGCGAGGGCGGGTCCGTGCCACAGGGCGAGGGCGTCGTCGAGGACGCCGGCCGCCTTCGCGGGGTCGCCGTCGGCCAGGGCGCGCAGGCCGTCGGCGGTCAGCCGCTCGAACCGGTGCAGGTCGATGTCGTCGGCCGCGGCGGTGAGCCGGTAGCCGCCCTCCACGGAGGCCACCGCGTCCGCGCCGAGCGCCCGGCGCAGCCGGCCGACCAGCGCCTGGAGCGCGCCCGGCGCGTCGGCGGGCGGGTCACCGTCCCACACCTCGTCGACCAGCAGGCTCACGGGGACGGTACGGCCGGGCCGCAGGGCCAGCACGGTGACCAGGGCGCGCAGCCGCGCCCCGCCGACCGCGACGGACGTGCCGTCGGCGCGGAGTGCCTGGGTGGTGCCGAGGATGCGATAGCGCACGGGGTCCATTGTCTCCGGTGGCGTCGGGGCAGGTCACGGGGTTCGGTCGGCGGGGCGTGCCCCGGGGGTCGTGGGGAGGTCGCTCGCGCCCCGGTGGCCGTCTCCCCGCCCACCTCCGGCCGCCTGTCCCCCGTCCCCTCACGACGGCCCGCTCCCGGAAACCGTACTCAGCCCCTCCGGCAGCGTACGCAGCGCCTCCGGCGCCGGTCCCGCGGTCCCGGCGCCCGGCACGGCCCCGGCGGGCGGGACGCCCCGCGCCCGGCGCGCCGCGCGGGACAGCCGTGAGCCGGCGCCGGGCACCTCCGGCGTCACCGGGCCCCCTCCTCGGACCGGTGGCGGCCCCGGCCGTCCTCCCCGCGCACACCTCACCGTCGTCGGAACGGACGTCGAACCGGTCGTCGGACCACTTCGGGCAGCCCTCCGCCGGCCGCAGCCGCAGGCGTCCGGGCACCGGCTCCCACGAACGCGCGCCGCGCGCGGTCCCGGCGTGGTTCCGGCACACCGCCCGGACGGCCCGCACCCGGCCGGGGACCTCGGGCCACCGGGCGCCGTGCCGTCGGCTTCGAACGGGGTGCCGCAGCATTCCGTCCGTCGGCCGGGGTAGAACACGTGCCAGAGTCCCATGGCCCCACCTTCCCGGGAACGGCGACCGGACGCGAGACGTTTTCCCCGTGTTCGCCCCGCGCCCGGTACGGTCGGGCTTCCCAGCACCCACGCAGCGCCCGGACGCAGTACAGGAGCCCGACTGATGACCGCCACCACCACCCGCCACAGCGACCGGCGGATCAGCCCCGTCTTCGTCGGCATCCTGGCCGTCACCGCGGTCACGGGCTGGGCGACCTGGACCGGCTTCGCCGAGCAGCCGGGGGTGGCCGTGTTCCTGTTCGTGACGGCCGCGTGGATCGTGTCGCTGTGTCTGCACGAGTACGCGCACGCGCGCACCGCCCTGCACAGCGGCGACATCACGGTGGGGTCGAAGGGCTATCTGACCCTCAATCCGCTCAAGTACACCCACGCGCTGCTCAGCATCGTGCTGCCCGTGCTGTTCGTGATCATGGGCGGGATCGGGCTCCCCGGCGGTGCCGTCTTCATCGAGCGCGGGCGCATCCGGGGACGCTGGCGGCACAGCCTGATCTCCGCCGCGGGACCGCTGACGAACGTGCTGTTCGCGGCCGTGTGCACGGCCCCGTTCTGGCTGGGCGCGCTGGACGGCGTGCCGAGCGGCTTCCGGTACGCGCTGGCCTTCCTCGCCCTGCTCCAGGTCACGGCCGCGCTGCTGAACTTCCTGCCGGTGCCCGGTCTCGACGGCTACGGCGTCATCGAGCCCTGGCTGTCGTACAACGTCAGGCGCCAGGTGGAGCCGTTCGCGCCGTTCGGACTGCTGTTCGTGTTCGCGCTGCTGTGGCTCCCGTCCGTCAACCACGCCTTCTTCGACGTGATCGACACGATCCTGCGCGGCCTCGGGATCAGCGGCAACGACACGTACTGCGGCCAGGCGCTCTACCGCTTCTGGGAGGGTACGAACGAATTCTGCGCGGTCAGCCCGTGACGGAGGGGCCCTGCGCCCGGGAGCGCTTGAAGTAGTACCAGGTCATGTTGGACGACAGACCCGCCAGCAGCACCCAGACGACGCCCAGCCAGCTGCCCTGCACGAACGAGACGACCGCCGCGACGACGGCGAGGAGGCAGACGACGAGGCTGTAGAGGGCGAGGCGGGGCATGGGGACGGCTCCTGTCGGGGGACACTGCTGGCGCCGTCCAGTGTCCCCCATCGCGCCGGCCGTCCGGCACGGGCTCACCCGCCGGGGCGCCGTCCGCGCACCGGTCGGCCCGCGGACGCCGCGCCGGGCCGGCCGGCGGCGCGGCTCACACGTCGGTGACCCGCAGCCCCGCGTGCGCCTTGTAGCGCCGGTTGACGGAGATCAGGTTGGCGACCAGCGACTCCACCTGGTGGGCGTTGCGCAGCCGGCCGGCGAAGACACCGCGCATCCCGGGGATGCGGCCGGCCAGCGCCTGGACGATCTCCACGTCGGCGCGCTCCTCGCCGAGGACCATGACGTCCGTGTCGATCTCGTCGATCTCCGCGTCCTGGAGCAGCACCGCGGACAGGTGGTGGAAGGCGGCCGTCACCCGCGAGTCCGTAAGCAGGGCGGCGGCCTGCTGGGCGGCGCTGCCCTCCTCGGGCTTCAGCGCGTAGGCGCCCTGCTTGTCGAAGCCGAGCGGGTTGACGCAGTCGACCACGAGCTTGCCCGCGAGTTCCTCGCGCAGCGACTGGAGCGTCTCGCCGTGGCCGTCCCAGGGCACGGCGACGATCACGATGTCGCTGCGTCGCGCGGTCTCGGCGTTGTCGGCGCCCTCGATCCCCAGACCGAGTTCGTCGGCGGCGGCCCGCGCGCGTTCGGCGGCCCGCGAACCGATGATCACCTTCTGCCCGGCCCTGGCGAGCCGGTAGGCCAGGCCCTTGCCCTGCGGCCCGGTCCCGCCGAGCACACCGACGACGAGCCCGGAGACGTCGGGGAGCTTCCAGGGGTCCTTGGCGGGGGCCTTCTGTGCACTGTCGCTAGAGGTCATGCGCCGACTTTACGTGCGGGCCGGGCCGCCCATCGGGTCAGGTGAGCTCCGTCACGGGCACGCGGTGGAACGCGATCGTCTCGTAGGGGCCGAAGTCGCCCGTCTCGTAGAGCAGTCCGACGGTGTCCGAGTCGACGCGCACCAGGTCGGAGTAGGCGGCGGGCAGCCCGCTCACCGTGTGCGCCGGCCGCCAGGTGAGACCGCCGTCGACCGAGGCGCGCACCGTCATCAGGGCGCGGGCGGCGGGGTCGGCGGGGCCGGAGAAGAGCAGGACGTCGGGGTCGCGCAGGTGCAGGACGCTGCCCTCGCAGACGGGGGCGGTCAGACCGGCCTGCGGGCGGAAGGGTTTTTGCAGGGTGCGGCCGCCGTCCGCGGAGTGGGCGTCGGCCCTGTTGCCCGGTGACGGGGAGTCGTTGCGGGTGTTGAAGTAGACGCGCCCGTCGGGGAGTTCGGCGGCGGTGGTCTCGTTGACGTTGACGTAACCGTCGGTGTTCTCGTCGACGTAGCCGAGGTACCAGGTCGCGCCCCGGTCGTCGCTGAGCAGACAGTGGCCGCTGTTGTACCGCGGCTCGTTGCCGAGGTCGGTGCCGGTGGGCGGGACGGTGTGGTTGGCGGCGACGACCACCCGGCCCGAGCTCAACTGGAGGGCGTGGCCGGGGGTGGTGGCGTACCAGCGCCAGCCCGGCCGTTTCACCTGCCTGGTGATCTCCGTCGGGCGCGACCAGGTCACGCCGTGGTCGTCGCTGTGCTGCACCCACACCCGCCGGCCGTCGGCGTCCTTGACCTTGCCGCGCAGGACGGCGTCCTCGGTGGCGGTGCCGGATGCCCGGACGTGGACGAGCAGGACCCGGCCGGTGTCGAGGACGACCGGGGCGGGATTCCCCGCGAGGTCGGTGCCGTTGGCCGCGACCACGGTCCGCGCGCCCCAGGTGCGGCCGCCGTCCGTGGAGCGCTTCAGCACGATGTCGATGTTGCCGTGGTCGCGCGCGGAGTCGACGCGGCCCTCGCAGAAGGCGAGCAGGGCGCCGGAGGCGGCGCGGACCACCGCCGGGATCCGGTAGCTCGCATACCCCTCGCGGCCCGCGCGGAAGGGGACGGTGGTCTCGGTCATGGGAACTCCTCAGGCCCTGTCTCCCGTGTGTCCCCCACGTCCCCTCCTTCCCCGGGTCGGGCGAATTCGGGGTGAACTGCGGGTCACGAGTGATGGGTTGAGGCAGTATGCGGCTGTATGGACGCCGTACGGGTCGCGCTGTTGCGTGAAGTGCTCGCCGGGACCGAGTGGCTGGGCGCCACCCGGCGGTTCGCGGGGGTGCTGCGCGGATCCGTGGTGTCGCACGGGGGCGGTCTGCTGCTGGTGGGGACGCCGGGGTACGAGCCCTGGCATCTGGCCGCGCATCTGGTGGACGAGGCCGCTTGGTCGGGGACGCCGGAGCTGGCCCCCACGCTCGTACGGCACGACGCGCGCGCCTCGGACCCGGCGCACCTGGCGGCCGGTCTCGGCCGGATCGAGGCGGCGCGGCGGGGCGAGACGCTGCTGGTGGTGGCGCCCGAGGGGCCGGGCGGCCCGCTGCTGGAGCGGGTGCACGACGCCCGCCGGGCCGGGGCGACGGTCCTGACGCTCGGCCGCGGGGACCGCGACCTGGTGTCCATGGCCCATGAGTCGCTCGCCGTGCCGGAGAGCACCGATCTGGACCTGGACACCGTGCAGCACCTGGTCAGCGCCGGGGCCGGGGAGAACGCGCTGCCCGCCCCCCGGGGGCGCCGACGGCTGCGGGACCGGCTGTCCGGCCTGGCCGACCGGCTGACGGCACCGCCACCGGCCCCCTGGTGAGGACCGGGGCGGCGGGACCCGGCGACCGGGGCCCGCCGCCCCGAAGGCGTGGTCAGTCCTCGTCCGGGGTGCCGCCCGCCGGGGTGTCGTGCCAGCGGGGGTCGGTCTCCCACTGGAGGTTGCGCTCGCGGGCGGTGTCCATCGCGTGCTGGGCCTCTTCGCGGCTGGTGTACGGGCCGAAGCGGTTCTTGCCCGGACAGTCCGGCCCCTCCTCCACCTTCTTGTGCTCCAGGCAGTAGTACCACTCGCCCGGCTTGCCGACGGTGCGCTTCTTGAACAGGGCCATGACCAGCTCCTCTCGCCATCGACATGTTCCCCCATCCCCGCTGGTTAGACTCGCTGGCATGTCTGGCCAGTCGCTGCTCGTACCAGGTGAGCTCTCTCCCGCCCGTTCCGTGCCCGGAAACATCCGCCGCCCCGAGTACGTCGGACGGCCCGCGCCGAAGCCGTACACCGGACCGGAGGTGCAGACGCCCGAGACGATCGAGGCGATGCGCCGGGCCGGCCGGATCGCCGCGCGGGCGATGGCCGAGGCCGCGAAGGTCATCGCGCCGGGTGTGACGACGGACGAACTCGACAAGGTGGCGCACGACTACATGTGCGACCACGGCGCCTATCCGTCCACGCTCGGCTACCGCGGCTTCCCCAAGTCCCTGTGCACCAGTGTCAACGAGGTCATCTGCCACGGCATCCCCGACTCCACGGTGCTGCGCGACGGCGACATCGTGAACCTCGACGTGACGGCGTACATCGGCGGGGTGCACGGCGACAACAACGCCACGTACCTGGTCGGCGAGGTGGACGAGGAGTCGCGGCTGCTGGTGGAGCGGACCCGGGAGTCCCTCGACCGCGCGATCAAGGCGGTCCGGCCCGGTCGGCAGATCAACATCATCGGCCGGGTGATCGAGTCGTACGCCAAGCGGTTCGGGTACGGCGTGGTCCGGGACTTCACCGGGCACGGGATCAACTCGTCGTTCCACTCCGGGCTGATCGTCCCGCACTACGACAGTCCGCACGCGACGACGCTGATCCAGCCGGGGATGACCTTCACGATCGAGCCGATGCTGACCCTCGGCACCCACGAGTACGACATGTGGGACGACGGCTGGACGGTCGTCACCAAGGACCGCCGGCGGACGGCCCAGTTCGAGCACACGCTCGTGGTCACGGACACCGGCGCGGAGATCCTCACCCTGCCGTAGCACCGCCCGCCCCGCTTCAGGCCCGCTCTCCCCGGAGAGCGGGCCTTCCTCGTTGCCCGCCGACACGGGGGCCGCTTCCCGTTACGAGGGCCGGGATCCGGGGAAACGTCCTTGCAGACTTGCCGACAGAACGTCGGCAACCTGTTGACTTAGGTAAGGCTTACCTTAGATGATGCGCTCCATGGACTCCTTTTCGACAGTCATCCGCACCGCGTCGCACGAACAGCACACGGAGGCCGAGACCTCGACGTTCATGAGCGATCTGCTCGGCGGCCGACTGGGTGTGGACGCGTACACGCGCTACACCGAGCAGCTGTGGTTCGTCTACGAGGCGCTGGAAGCCGCGTCCGAGCGGCTGGCCGGGGACCCGGTGGCCGGGCCGTTCGTCCGGCCGGAGCTGTTCCGGCTGGCCGCGCTGGAGCGGGACCTGGCGCATCTGCGCGGTGCCGACTGGCGGACGGGCCTTTCCGCGCTGCCCGCGACGCGGGCGTACGCGGACCGGGTGCGCGAATGCGCCGAGCGGTGGCCCGCCGGGTACATCGCCCACCACTACACCCGTTATCTCGGCGACCTCTCCGGCGGCCAGATCATCCGCGACCGGGCGGAACGGACCTGGGGCTTCGCGCGCAAGGGCGACGGGGTCCGCTTCTACGTCTTCGAGGAGATCGACAACCCGGCCGCGTTCAAGCGCGGCTACCGCGAGCTGCTGGACACGGTCCGGGCCGACGATCTGGAGCGGCAGCGGATCGTGACGGAGTGCAAGCGGGCGTTCGCGCTGAACACGGCGGTGTTCGGCGCGCTGGCCGAGGAGTTCCCGCTCAGCGCGTGAGCGCGCCCCACGCACCCGCGGGGCCGCCGGCGGAGGGCGTCTCCCGGCCCCGAGGCGTCCGGGCGGCCCCCGAACGCCTCCCGGGCGGGCGTCAGCGTTCCAGGAGGACCCGGCCGCCGATCTCCACCCAGCCGTACGGCTGGGGCGCGGTCAGGATCTGGGAGCCCGCGCCCTGCGTGATGTTGAGCGCCCGGCCGAGCTGCTCGGTCAGCAGGATCGCCGCCGCGCCCGTCGCCTCGTCCTCGTCGATGCCGTCGTCACGGCCGGGGAAGGCGCGGGCGCGCACGCGTCCTGCGGCCTCGTCCTCCCAGGCCCAGGCGTAGATCCACTCGCCGGGCGGCGGGACGGTGAGGGCGTCGACCTCTGCCGCGGTGGCGTACTGGCGCAGGGTGCGCGGCGGGACCCATTCGGCCCGCGCCTCGATCCAGCTGAACTCGCCGTCCTGCCGCGCCCCGACCACTCCGGCCGGTGTGACCAGTTCGGGCACGTCCACGAGCCAGGCCGTGCCGACGCAGGGGTGTCCGGCGAACGGCAGCCGCAGGGTGGGCGTGTAGATGTCGATGACACCGCGCTCGGGGTCGTCCACGAACACCGTCTCGCTGAAGCCCAGTTTCAGCGCCAGGGCCTGCCGGTCGTCCCGGTCCGGCAGCCGGGAGCCGTCGCGGACGACACCCAGCTCGTTGCCGTACCCGCCGTTCGCCGCGCAGAACACGCGCAGCACGTCGTAATCAGTCACCGGGGAATTGAAGCACCGACCGGGACGCGACGTCGTCCCAGGTGGCCGGGGTGCGGCAGGGGGCGGACCGGGGCGGCCCGACACGGCCGGCCCGGTCCGCCCCCGGACAGAGGTGCTACGCCTCCGTACGGCGCCTGCGCACGACGTACACCGTGCCCGCGCCCGCCGCCACGGCCGCGGCGCCCGCCGCGCCCAGGGCGCCGACGGGGACGCCCGCACCGGTCGCCGCCATGCTGCCGCCGGTCGTGCCGGCGGACGTGCCGCCGGTGACGGAGCCGGTGGTGCCGCCGGTCGTGGAGCCTCCCGTCGTGCCACCGGTGCCGTCCGTGCCGCCGGAGCCGCCCGTACCGCCGGAGCCCCCGGAGGGGAGTTCGGCGTCGTCGGTCAGGGCCACCGACAGGTCGACCGGGTCGAGTGCGGTGCCCTGGGTGTAGAAGCCGCCGAAGGCCTTCGCGCCGGCCGCGGTCAGCGTCGCGGTGACGTCGTCGAGGGTGAGGACGTCGTCCTCCGGGGTGAGGTCGGCGGAGGCGGTCGTCAGGTCGGCCAGGACCACGTCCTGGGAGGTCCTGCCCAGGCTCGTCACATCGGCGGTCAGTTCGCCCTTGCCGCCGTCCACGGTGGCCTTCAGGCCGGCGAGGGTGAGGTCGAGGCCGTAGGTGCCGTTGTCCTCGTGGCCCTTGAAGTCCACCGCGCCCTCGAAGGCGGCGGAGAGGGTGCCGGCCTCGGTGTCGTAGGTGCCGGTGGCGTCGGGGAAGGTGAAGACGCCGTTGCCCGCGGCCTGGGCGGCACCGCCGGACGCGGTGATGGTGCCCTGGGCGGCGCCGCCCACGACGTACGTGCGGAAGGACTCCTTCACACCCCACACGAGCGTGCCGTCGGCTATGTCACCCCGCGGCGCGGGCTCGGTCGCGGAGCCGGAGGGCGACGGCCTGGTGCCGGGGGACGCGGACGCCGACGCGGAGGCCGAAGCGGTCGCGGACACCGACGGGGACGCGGAGGCCGACTCCGTGGCGGACGTCGACGGGGACGGCGAGGTCGACCCGGTGACCGACGGGCTCGGTGACTGCGTGGCCGGCGGCTGCGCCACCGTCAGCGGGTCGCCGGCCGCGTTCGCGTAGGAGGCGCTGCCGAGGAACGCGCCGGCCTCGGCGGTGAGCGTGGTGCCCAGGTCGGTCATCTCCGGGCCGGTCGGCGCGGCGACCTCGGCGACCGGCACGTCCTGCTGCTTCGCTCCGTCGTCCGCGACCAGGTCGGCGGTCAGGACGCCCGCGCCGCTGTCGTAACGGAGGTCGGACAGCACCCGGGTGAAGCCGTGGGCCGTGGACCGGACGGTCAGGGTGCCCTGGAAGGCCAGGCGCACGGCGTGGGTGGTGGTGTCGTAGGTGCCCTGGCCGTCGGTGAAGGTGAAGACGCCGTTGTCCGCGGCCTGCGTGGCGCCGTCGGACGCCGTGAACGTGCCCTGCGCCCAGGGTCCGGTCACGTAGGAGCGGTACGACTCCTTGATGCCCCAGGTCAACCGGTAGCCGGTGAGCGGCACTTCGGCCGCGGAGGCGGTGGGGGCGAGGGCGAGCGCGGCGGCGCCCAGGGTGGTGGCCGTGGCCACCGCGGCGGCGAGGGCGAGCGGTCGTCTGCGGGGACGGATGCTGGCGGGCATGGCGGGATCTCTCCTCGATACGGGGATGCAGGGGGAACAGGGCCGGCCGGGGCCGGTCAGGGCCGGTTCTCGGCAGGCGCGTGGGCAGAGGCGTCGGCAGAGGCGTCGGCGGTCGCCGTGCGGGGGCGCCGGGTGCGGCGGCGGGCCGCCGTGAACAGCGCGGCCGCCAGCAGCAGGGCGCCCGCCGCGAGGGCGAAGGCCTGGGCCGCGCCGCCTCGGCCGCCGGTGGAGGTGCTCGCGACGGGCTCCGCAGAGGTCTTCGGCGCGTCCGGCGACACCGGCGTGGGCACGGCGGACGCGGTGTCGCCGGCCGTGTCGCCGAGGTCGGGCAGCGCGGGCAGCACGGCGCCGTCGGTCAGGGTCACGGCCAGCGACACCGGGTCCATCGCGGTGCCCGCCGGGTACACCCCGCCGAAGGCCTTCGCGCCGTCGGCGGTGAGCTTCGCGGGCGCCTCGGTGAGCGCGACCAGACCGTGGTCGTCCTTCAGCCCATTCGCGGCGAAGGTGACGAGCGGGACCTTCTTCCGGGTGAGGTCCGCGCCCGCGACATCGGCGTACAGGGTGCCGACGCCGTGGTCGACGACGGCCCGCAGTCCGCTCAGTTCCAGGTCGAGGCCGCGGTCCCCGGTGAAGCGCACCGCCCCGGCGAACCGGGCCGTCAGAGCGCCCTCGCGGTACGTGCCCCGGCCCGCGGGGAAACGGAAGAGCGCGCCGCCGTCCCGGGCGCCGGCGGACAGGGTCCACCGCCCGTTCGCGATGCCTCCGGTGACGTACTCCCGGTAGGTGCGCCGTACGCCCCAGTCGACGGCGCCGTCCTCGATCGCGTCGCCCGCGCGCTCCTTCCTCACGGCCGCCTTCGTGCGCGAGGGCGTGGGCGTGGCCGGGCCCGGGGCCTGCTTCGCGGGCCGCACGTCCACGGCCAGGCTCACCGGGTCGAGGGCCGTCCCGGCGGTGTAGTACCCGGCGAAGGACCTGGCGCCCTGCGAGGTCAGCGTGGCGGGCACGCCGGCGAGGACGACCGAGGTGCCGGCGCCCCTCATGTCGATGCCGCCCAGGGAGAGGGCGGCGAAGGGCACCTGAGAGGACGTCGTGACCGTCCCGGTGCCCTTCGCCTTGCTGGTGACGTCCAGGTAGAGCGTGCCGGTGGAGCCGGTGACGCGGACGCTGGGGCGGCTGAGCGTGAGGTCCAACTGGTAAGCGCCGTCCGCCGCCTTGTGGCCGACGAAGCGGACCCCGCCCGCGAAGGCGGCGCGGAAGGCGCCGGTGGCGGCGTCGTAGGCGCCCGTCGCCGAGTGGAAGCGGAAGCCGCTCGCGCCCACGGTGGCGGCGCCGCCGGTCAGGGAGTAACCGCCGTTCGCTACGGGCCCGGTGACATAGCTCTGGAACGAGGACTTGACGCCCCAGTCGAGCCGGCCGCCCTGGACGGTACGGCTCGCGGCGTGCGCGCCGGCGGCCGGGAGCAGGGCCCCGAGCACAGCCGCGCACAACACGGCGACGAGGGCACGAAGACGTGCGGGCATGGCAGGTCCTCCGGACACGGTACGGGAGCGGTGACGGTGGCGAACATAGGTAAGGCTAACCTAAGCTTCATCCGCTCCACACCGACTGACGCCCCGAGAGAAACGGACGGACCGTGCGACGCTTGCGCACCCAACTGGCGGCAGCACTGGTCTCGGTGCTCGCCCTCACCCTCACCGCGGCCGGCTGCACGGCCGCCTCCGACGGCTCCGGAGCACCGGGGCGAGCGGCCACGGCGACCGGACGGGCCGACCGCGTCGAGCCGTTGACGGACACCCCGCAGCCCCGGCTGCCGGTCACCGTCACCTCCGCCGACGGCCGGAAGGTGACCGTCGCCGAGGCCCGGCGCGTGGTGCCGCTGTCCGGCAGCCTCAGCGAGATCGTCTTCACGCTCGGCCTCGGCGACCGTGTCGTCGCCCGCGACATCACCGCGACCTTCGAACAGGCCGCGGAACTGCCGGTGGTGACCCGCAATCACGACGTGTCGGCCGAGAGCGTGCTCGCCCTGCGCCCCGATCTGGTCCTCGCCGAGACGACGACCGGCCCGCGGGAGGCGATGGACCAGATCCGGGCCGCGGGGGTGCCCGTCCTGGTGGTCGGCCCGGCCCGGGGTCTGGCCGACGTGGGCCCGCGCATCCGGGCCGTGGCCGACGCCCTCGGCGTACCGGCCGCGGGGACGGAACTGGCCCGGCGCTCGCAGCAGCGGATCGCCGCCGTGCGCGAGGAGATTCCACGGCACACCGGCAAGCCGCGGGTCGCCTTCCTCTATCTGCGCGGCTCGGCCTCCGTGTACCTCATCGGCGGCGCGCGCTCGGGCGCGGTCTCGCTCCTGGAGGCGGCCGGGGCCGTCGACGCGGGCGCGGAGTCGGGGCTGGACAAGGACTTCACCGCCATCACCACCGAGGCGCTCGTCCGGGCGGCGCCGGACGCGATCCTCGTCATGGCCAAGGGACTCGAGTCGGTCGGCGGGATCGAGGGGCTGGTGAAGATCCCCGGTGTCGCCCAGACGCCGGCCGGGGCGGACCGGCGGGTGGTGTCCGTCGAGGACGGCGTGCTGCTCAACTACGGGCCGCGCACCGACCAGGTGCTGGAGTCGATCGTGACGCAGCTGTACGGGGGTGATGCGCGATGACCGCCGTCGAGGACGAGCCGGTACGGTCCACGGCCGTCGGGGGCGGGCCCGTACGGCCCCCGGCCGTCGTCCCCGCACCCGCCGGACGCGGCACCGCCGCCTGGCTCACCGCCGGGCTGGTGCTCGGTCTGCTCGTCCTCGTGCCGGTCGCCGCCGGGCTGGGCGCGTACCCGATCCCGACCGGTGACGTGCTGTCCTCCGTGCAGCACCGGATCGGCCTGGGCGGCGCGGAGTCGGACCGGGTCGCCGAGTCGGTGCTGTGGAACGTGCGCTTCCCGCGGATCGTGCTCGCGCTGCTCGTCGGCGCCTCGCTGGGCTGCGCGGGCGCCTTGATGCAGGGGGTGTTCGGCAACCCGCTCGCCGAGCCGGGCGTCATCGGCGTCTCCTCGGGCGCGGCGGTCGGCGCGGTCGCCGCGATCGCGTTCGGGCTGGACTTCCTCGGCAGCTGGACGGTGCCGGCCGCCGCCTTCGCCGCCGGGCTCGGCACGGTCCTGCTGGTGTACGCGATGTCGCGCTCCGGCGGCCGTACGGAGGTGGTGACGCTGATCCTCACCGGGATCGCGGTGAACGCCTTCGCGGGCGCGCTGATCGGGCTGTTCCTGTTCCTCGCGGACACCGCGGCGGTCAACCAGATCGCGTTCTGGCAGCTCGGCTCGCTCTCCCAGGCGACCTGGCCGAAGGTGCTCGCGGTACTGCCGTGCGCGGCGGCCGGGCTGGCGCTGGCGCCCCGGTACTCCCGCCGGCTGGACCTGCTGGCGCTGGGCGAGCGGCCGGCCCGGCATCTGGGCGTGGAGGTGGAGCGGCTGCGGATCGTGCTGGTCCTGGTCATCGCGCTGCTGACGGCGGCGGCGGTGAGCGTCTGCGGGATCGTGGGCTTCGTCGGCCTGGTCGTACCGCATCTGCTGCGGATGGCGGCGGGGCCGGGGCACCGGTTCCTGGTGCCGGGCAGCGCCCTGCTGGGCGCGTTCGTCCTGCTCGCCGCCGATCTGACGGCCCGTACCCTCGCCGCCCCCGCCGAACTCCCGCTCGGCGTCCTCACCGCCCTGCTCGGCAGCCCCTTCTTCTTCTGGCTGCTGCGCCGCACCCGCCGCGGACAGGGGGGCTGGGCATGAACGCTCGGCGGCCCGGGCGCGAGGAGCGCGTCCACGGGGCCGCCCCGAAGGCGGGAACAGCACGCAGGACATCTCCCCGAACGCATGAGGAGCGGCCGTGAGACTCCCCCGAGCGCTCCTGCGCCCCCGCCCGCTGCCGCCTCCCCCGGTCCGCCCGGGCCAGGTCCTGGCCGCCGCCGAGGCCCTGCGCGTGCGTCTCGGCACCCGCGAGGTGCTGCGCGGCGTGGACGTGGACGTGCGGGCGGGCGAGGTGCTCGCGCTGGTCGGGCCCAACGGCGCGGGGAAGTCGACGCTGCTCGGCGCCCTCGCCGCCGACCTCCCGGCCGCCGGGGGCGCGGTACGCGTCCACGGGCGCCCGGCGGCCGAGTGGTCCGCCGCCGAACTGGCCCTGCGCCGCGCGGTCCTGCCGCAGGAGGCCGCGCTGTCCTTCCCGTTCACGGTCGAGGAGGTCGTCCGGATGGGCCGCGCCCCGCACCCGGCCTCGCCCGCGGAGGACGACCGGGCGGTGGCCGAGGCGATGGCCGCGACGCAGATGTCCGGCTTCGCCGCGCGGCCGTTCTCCGCGCTCAGCGGCGGTGAGCGGGCCCGGGTCGCGCTGGCCCGGGTGCTGGCCCAGGCGGCTCCGCTGCTGCTGCTGGACGAGCCGACCGCCGCGCTGGACCTCAAGTACCAGGAGTCGGTGCTGCGGCTGTGCCGGGCAAGGGCGCAGGCCGGTGACGCGGTGGTCGTGGTGTTGCACGACCTGGGGCTCGCCGCGGCCTACGCGCACCGGGTCGCGATCCTGTGCGCCGGTGGTGTCGCGGCCGACGGGCCGCCGGCCGAGGTCTTCTCCGAACACCTGCTGTCCGAGGTCTACGACCACCCCGTCGAGGTGCTGCGTCACCCGCGCACCGGCGCCACGCTCGTAAACCCGAAGCGGAATCTTTGAATCAGCTTTGACTCGTTGTTTACGTACCAATTGAGCAGTCGTGATCATCTCGTGGCCTTACGGCGCCTATGAGAGGTGAATCACGCCACGCAGGGGTATCGGACAGGTAAGCCTCGGTTAAGTTAGGCCAGCCTCACCAATCCTTGTGAGTACCGTCACGCCGTTTTCCAGCCACCCGTGGGAGCCTGCATGCGAGCCGCCAGACTGTCCGTCGTCACCGCCGTCGCCACCGCCGCGGCTCTGACCGCCGTCACGGGCTGCACGCAGAAGAGCACCGCCTCCGACGACGCCGGCGCGATACAGGTGACCGCCGCGGACTCGACGTGCAAGACGTCCACCGCGTCGGTGCCGGCCGGTCAGGTCACGCTGAAGATCGAGAACAAGGGCTCCAAGGCGACCGAGGTCGAGATCCTCTTCCCGGACGACCGGATCGTCTCCGAGAAGGAGAACATCGGCCCGGGCACGAAGTACACGCTGACCGCCGAGGTGAAGTCCGGGTCGTACGAGATCGCCTGCCGCCCCGGCATGAAGGGCCTCGGCATCCGGCAGAAGCTCACCGTGACGGGCGGCTCGGCCGCCAAGCGCAACCCCGAGCTGGACAGGGCGGTCGCCGCCTACCGCGAGTACGCGCAGGAGCAGGCCGACGCCACGCTGCCGCTCGTCGAGACCTTCGCCGCCGCCGTCAAGGCCGGTGACCTGGAAGCCGCCAAGAAGGCCTTCGCGCCCTCCCGCCTCGGCTGGGAGCGCACCGAGCCGGTCGCCGAGTCCTTCGGCGACATCGACCCCAAGGTCGACGTGCGCGCCGACGGCCTCGAAGAGGGCCAGGAGTGGACGGGCTGGCACCGCCTGGAGAAGTCGCTCTGGGAGGACAAGAAGATCGCCGACACCGACAAGAGCCTCGCCGACCGGCTGGTCACCGACCTGAAGGACTGGCAGAAGCGGGTCGGCAAGGCCGAGATCACCCCGACCTCGATGGCCAACGGCGCCAAGGAACTGCTCGACGAGGTCGCCACCGGCAAGGTCACCGGCGAGGAGGACCGCTACTCGCACACCGACCTGTCCGACTTCAAGGGCAACGTCGAGGGCGCGCAGAAGGCGTACGAGCTGCTGAAGCCGGTCGCGCAGAAGAACGACGCGGCGCTGGCCGGCGAGCTGGACAAGCAGTTCGCCGCGCTGGACGCGCTGCTGGACAAGTACCGCGCGGACAAGACCTCGTACGACTTCGTCTCCTACGACAAGGTCACCGGGGACCAGCGCAAGGAGCTCTCGGACGCGGTGAACGCGCTCGCCGAGCCGCTGTCCAAGCTCGCCGCCGCCGTCGTGAAGTAGGAGAGGCACCGATGACGGACGCTCAGGACACCACCGCCGAGGCGGCCTCCGGCGGCGCGCCCACCCGGCGCTCGCTCATCGGCTGGGGCGGCGCGGGCCTCGCGCTCGGCGCCGCCGCCGCGGGCGGCGCGGTGGCGATGACCCGGGTCGGCAACGACGTGGACCCGGCCGCCGCCGAGACCGGCGCCGCGGTCGCCTTCCACGGCGCCAACCAGGCGGGCATCGCGACGCCGGTCCAGGACCGGCTGCACTTCGCCGCGTTCGACGTGAAGACCGACGACCGCGCCGCGTTCGTCCAGATGCTGAAGGACTGGACCGAGGCCGCCCGGCGGATGACCGCGGGCAAGGCGGTCGGCGAGGGCGCCTACGGCGGGCTCGCCGAGGCGCCGCCGGACGACACCGGCGAGGCGCTGGGCCTGAAGCCCTCGCGGCTGACCCTCACCATCGGCTTCGGCCCGTCGTTCTTCGACCGGTTCGGTCTGGCCGACCGGCGCCCGGCGGCGCTCGTCGACCTGCCCAAGTTCCCCGGCGAGAACCTCGACAGAGCCCGCACCGGCGGCGACCTGTGCATCCAGGCGTGCGCGGACGACCCGCAGGTCGCCGTGCACGCGATCCGCAACCTGGCCCGCATCGGCTTCGGCAAGGTCGCCATCCGCTGGTCCCAGCTCGGCTTCGGCAAGACCTCGTCGACGACCCCCGACGCCCAGACCCCGCGCAACCTCATGGGGTTCAAGGACGGCACCCGCAACATCGCGGGGACGGAGACGGACCGGCTGAAGAAGTTCGTCTGGGTCGGCGACTCCGACGTCGACGCCAAGTCGTCCTGGATGAACGGGGGTTCGTACCTCGTCGCCCGGCGCATCCGGATGAACATCGAGACCTGGGACCGCACCTCGCTCCAGGAGCAGGAGGACGTCTTCGGCCGCGACAAGGGCGAGGGCGCGCCGGTCGGCAGGGCCAAGGAGCACGACGCGCCGTTCCTGAAGGCGATGAAGCCCGACGCGCACGTGCGCCTCGCGCACCCCGACTCCAACGACGGGATCACCATCCTGCGCCGGGGCTACTCCTTCACCGACGGCACCGACGGTCTCGGCCGGCTCGACGCGGGTCTGTTCTTCCTGGCCTACATGCGCGACGTGCGCAAGGGGTTCATCCCGCTGCAACGCCGGCTGTCGGCGTCCGACGCGCTCAACGAATACATCCAGCACGTGGGTTCGGCGCACTTCGCCGTCCCGCCGGGCGTCCGGGACAAGGACGACTGGTGGGGCCGGGCGCTGTTCTCCGAGGAGGCGTAGTCCGTGTTCTCCAACTATCTGATCGGCCTGCGCGAGGGACTGGAAGCCAGCCTCGTCGTCTGCATCCTGATCGCCTACCTGGTCAAGACCGGCCGCCGGGACGCCCTGCGGCCGATCTGGATCGGCATCGGCATCGCGGTCGCCATCGCGATGGGCTTCGGCTGCGTCCTCGAATTCGGCTCTCAGGAGCTGACGTTCGAGGCGCAGGAGGCGCTCGGCGGCTCCCTGTCGATCGTCGCGGTCGGCCTGGTGACGTGGATGGTCTTCTGGATGCGGCGCACCGCCCGCCATCTGAAGTCCGAGCTGCACGGCAAGCTGGACGCGGCGCTGGCGATGGGCACCGGCGCGCTGGTCGCCACCGCCTTCCTCGCGGTGGGCCGGGAGGGCCTGGAGACCGCCCTGTTCGTGTGGGCGTCGGTGCACGCGGCCAGCGACGGCACCCCTCGCCCGCTGGTCGGCGTCGCGCTGGGCCTGGCGACCGCGGTCCTGCTGGGCTGGCTGTTCTACCGGGGCGCCCTGAAGATCAACCTCGCCAAGTTCTTCACCTGGACCGGCGGCATGCTGGTCGTGGTCGCGGCGGGCGTGCTCGCGTACGGCGTGCACGACCTCCAGGAGGCCAACTGGCTGCCGGGCATCCGCAGTCTGGCCTTCGACATCAGCGACACCGTCGACCCGGGCAGCTGGTACGGCACCCTCCTCAAGGGCGTCTTCAACTTCCAGCCCGACCCGACCGTGTTCCAGGTCACGGTGTGGCTGCTGTACCTGGTCCCGACACTCGCGGTGTTCCTCGCCCCGGTAGGGTTCGCCTCCGGGAAGGGGAAGGTGACGGCACCTGATGACCAGGGTTCGCGGCCCGCGAAGGCCGAGCAGTCTTGAGCGGAGCGCGCTGATCGCGGCCTCGGTGGCCGTCCTGTCGCTGACGGCGGGCGGCTGCGTGGTGGTGCACGGCGAGCGCGAGGTGCTCCCGGCCACCACGGCCCCCGAGGCCGCCGAGGCGCTCGGGCAGTTCACCACCGCGTACAACAAGGCCGACCAGGCGTACGACCGTTCCCTGGACGCGGACTTCGTCACCGGCGCCCTCTCGGACATCGACGGGGCGCGGCTGACGGCCGGGCACAGCGTCAGCCCGTCCGGCAATGCGGCGCACACCGCGCTGACGTTCACCGACGTGCGGTACACCATCCCCGAGAAGGCGGGCTGGCCCCGCTGGTTCGTCGCCGACGCCAAGGCCAACAAGGGCGGCACGGCACGCTGGCTGATGGTGTTCCTGCGGAGCGGCCTGTCCGAGCCGTGGCGGGTGTCGTACCTGACGCTGGTCGCCCCGGACGCCGTACCGCGGTTCGCCAAGGACAAGGACGGCTGGGCGGAGGCCGTCCCCGTGAACTCCACGGAACTGGCCGTGTCCCCCGCCGACCTGAGCCAGGACTACGCGACGTACCTCAGGAACGGCGGGAAGTCCTTCGCCGACGGCACGTACACCAGCGTGCTGCGCGCGGACCGGACGAAGGGCGCCAGCCGGCCGGGGCTGGCCACGCAGTACATCGACGAGGCGCTGACCCGGGACGACTACGCCCCGCTGGCGTTGCGCACGGCGGACGGCGGGGCGCTGGTGTTCTTCACCACGCACCACTACGTGAAGCAGACGGCCGCCGCCGGCGCGTCCGTCCCCACGCCCAACAAGAGCGTGCAGGCGCTGACCAAGGGCGAGATCAAGCAGTCCCTGACGATGGAGTTCGTCTCCAACCAGGTGGTACTGGACCCGAAGCAGGGCGCGGGGGCCGGCCAGGTGTCGATGATCGGCAAGGTCCAGGGCCTGACGGCGGGCCGGGGCGAGTAGCCCCGACGTACGTGCGCCGGGCGGTCGGGCGCACGGCCCTGGCGCCGGGCGCCCTCGTCAGTGGCGCAGGGGCCAGGCCGAGGCGGCGTGGTCGGGCTGGGTGCCGGCATGGCGGGAGCAGGCGTCGGTGAGCGCCTCCAGCAGGGTCAGCGGGTCCGGCAGCCGGTGCTCCGGGCCGCGCAGCCAGCGCACCTGCCGTCCGTCGTCCCCGGGCAGCCGGGCCGGCGGTACCAGGACGTAGGAGCCCCGGCAGTGCCAGCGCATGCCCGGGTGCTCGTCCGCCGTCTCCGGATGGCAGTCCAGCTCGCACGGCCACCACTCGTCCTCGTCCTCGGGGGTGCCGCGGGTGAGGGTGAAGAAGAGCATCCGCCCGTCGTCGCTCTCGGCGACCGGACCGACCTCGACGCCTGCGGACAGCAGGCTCTCCAGCGCCTCGGCACCGGCCTCCAGGGGCACGTCGAGGACGTCGTGCACCATGCCGGTCGCGGTGATGAAGTTGGCCTGCGGCTGGTGCCGGGCCCAGCGCTCGATCTGCGCGCGGTCGGTCGTGGACTGCGTCTGCCACGCGAACGACACGGGGTGCCGGGCGGGCGTGGGACAGCCGACGCGGTCGCAGGAGCACCGGTAGCCCGGTGCCGGGTGCGCGGCGGGCGCGAGGGGCAGTCCCGCCCGGGCGGCGGCCAGCAGCAGGGCCTCACGGCCGCCGGTGTCGGCGGTCTCCTTCGGGCGGCGTCCGCGCAGCCACTGGGTGAGTCTGCCCTGTCGGCGGGTACCGCCACCGTTCTCCGCGCTCATCTATCGCCTCGCCTCGCTGTCGTGCGGCCAGCATGCCTCATCGTCCCACCATCCTGCCCATCGGGGAGCCAGTGCCCCCGATCGGGGCAGGTGGTGACGAGGGGGGCATAGGGGTTACGGCGGGTTACATGCGGCACATCGACACCCGGATCGTTAACTTTCGCGCCTCGCACGCCGTCCGCGCCCGCCTTGCACGCCCGCCTTGCACGCCTGCCTTGCACGCCTGCCCTCCGCGCCGGGCGGGCTCAGCCGGTCGCGTCGTCCCCGGCGTCCCCGGCGCCATCGCCGTACGGAGGCCAGGCGTCGCCCCAGTCCGCGTCGCGCGCGGCCCTGTACAGGTCGCCGTGGCGCTTGGTGACCGTCGTACGGCGCAGCTGTTCGTCGGCCTCGCACAGGTCGAGCAGGACCTGGCCCTTGCGGATCTGCGGGCGCCGGACCACCCGCGCGGGGGCCGGGGTCGCCGGGAGGCGGGTGGCGGCGACGTAGCTGAACTTCTCGTCCTCGTACGGGAGGGAGCCGCCCTTGACCTGCCGGTGCAGCGAGGAACGGCTGACCCGGGCCGAGAAGTGGCACCAGTCCGTGCCGGGGACGATGGGGCAGGCGGCGCTGTGCGGGCAGGGTGCGGCGATCCGGAAGCCGGCGGCGACCAGGCGGTCGCGGGCGGCGATGACGCGGGCGTAGCCGTCGGGGGTGCCGGGCTCGATGACCACGACGCTCCCGGCGGCGGCCGCGGCCGCGTCGACGACGGACGCGCGGTCGGCCTCGGTGAGTTCGCCGAGCACGTACGACACCGTGACGAGATCGGTGCTCTCGATGGTGAGCGCCGCTCCGATCCGAGAGCGCTGCCAACGGGCGTCCCGCAGGGCGGGGTTGGCCGCGGCGATCTCGCGGCCCAGGGCGAGCGCGGGCTCGGCCCAGTCCAGCACGGTCACCGGCCGGGCCCCGTCCCAGGTCGCGCTGACCGCCCAGGTCGCCGCGCCGGTGCCGCCGCCGACGTCGACATGGCCGGCGGGCGCCCAGCCGGGCACGGCGTCGGCGAACGCCTCCAGCGCGGCCCGTACCGCCTCGAAGGTCGCCGGCATCCGGTACGCCGCGTACGCGGCGACGTCCGCGCGGTCCCGCAGGATCGGCGCGTCGGTGGGGGTGGCCCCCCGGTAGTTGGCGATGAGCCGCTCCACGGCTTTCGAGGCCTGCCTGGGCGGGAGCCCGTCGAGAAGGGCGGCAAGGGCGCCGCGGAGGGTCTCGGCCGGGGCTGCGGGGACGTTCACCCGGTGATTCTCTCAGGTCCCGGACGGCCCCGGGCCGCCCGGGGACCCGGCGGCCACGCGCCTGCGGGCCCGGCGGTCGCGCGCCACCGGGCCCGACCACGCGGCCGGACCCTCCCGGCTGTCCGCCATGGTGGATCCCGTCGGACGGGTCGCCGTGGAGGACTTGTCGGACGGGGGCGCCGCTACGCCCCGCGCACCGCTCGGGCCAGCCGGGTCGCGGCCGCCGCGCGCGGTCCGCTGTCCGCCGGGCGTCGCCTCGGGTGGACCGTGTTGGCCAGCAGCACCAGGAACGTGTCCGTGGCCCGGTCCAGGACCAGCGACGTCCCCGTGAAGCCGGTGTGGCCCGCCGCCCCCCGGCCCGCCAGCTCCCCCATGAACCACGGCTGGTCCAGGGCGAAGCCGAGGCCGGGCGCGGTCAGCAGGAGTTCCACGAAGTCCGGGCCGAGGATGCGGGCGGGCCCGTACGAGCCGCCGGCCAGCAGCGCGCGGCAGAACACCGCCAGGTCGCGCCCGGTGGAGAACAGGCCCGCGTGACCGGCCACCCCGCCCAGCGCCCAGGCGTTCTCGTCGTGCACCACGCCCCGCAGCATCCCCCGGTCCGCCTTGGCCCACGGGCGCCGCTGGTCCTCGGTGGCCGCCGCGCCCGGGCAGGGGCCGTACCGGGTGGCCGTCATGCCCAGCGGGCGGGTGATGCCGTCGTGGACGAGCACGTCGAGGCCGCGGCCGCCGACGCGTTCCAGGACGTGCTGGAGCAGCAGCATGTTCAGGTCGGAGTAGCGGTACGCGCCGGGCGCGCCCACCGGCGCCTCCGTCCGCAGCCGCGCCAGCCGCTCGGTGTCGTCCGCGCAGTCGTACAGCGGGAGTTCGGGACGCAGCCCGGAGGTGTGGGTGAGCAGCTGCCGTACGGTGATGCCGTGTTCGGCGGCGGCACGGAAGTCCGGCAGATACGCGCCCACCAGGGCGTCGATGCCGAGCGTGCCCCGCTCGATCTGCTGCACGGCGGCGACCGAGGTGAACAGTTTGGTAAGGGAGGCCAGGTCGAAGGGCGTGTCGACGGTCATCGGCACCCGGGCCCCGGGCGGCGCCTCCACCCCGGTGTCGGTCTCCGGGTCGTACGAGGCGTAGCGCACCGCCCAGCCCGCGGCCTCCGCCACGGCGATCACCGGGCCGCGTCCGGCGACCACGACGGTGCCCGCCGCCCAGGGGCGCTCCCCCGCGGTGAGTTCGCGCACCTCGCGGACGAGGCGGCCCAGTTCGCGGGCGTCCAGCCCGGCGCGCTCCGGTGTGTCGATGCGCAGTCTCGGCGCGCTCAGTTGCCCTCCCCGGGGCTCTCGGCCTCGTGCGTGATCGCACGTGCGTGCCAGGGACGGCACAGTCCCACGAAGCAGGCCACCGCCACCAGTGCGGCCGTCAGCTGGACGAGCGCCATGGGGACGGCGGTGTGCTCGCCCGCGATGCCGACCAGTGGTGAGGCGATCGCCCCGACGAGGAAGGAGGTCGTGCCGAGCAGGGCGGAGGCGGCGCCCGCGGCGTGCCGCACGCGCATCAGGGCGAGGGTCTGGGCGTTGGGCAGGGTGAGGCTCATCGCGGACATCAGCACGAACAGCCCGGCGGCGACCGGGACCAGGCCGGCCTCGCCGAACGCGCCGGTCGCCATCAGCAGCAGGGCGACCGCGGCGAGGACCACGACCGCGAGGCCCGCGGCCAGCACCCGGTCCAGGCGGACCCGGCCGACCAGCACCCGGCCGTTGATCTGGCCGACGACGATCAGTCCCACGGAGTTCAGGCCGAACAGCAGGCTGTAGGTCTGCGGGGAGGCGCCGTAGATCTCCTGCACCACGAACGGCGAGGCCGATATGTAGGCGAACAGCGCGGCGAAGGCGAAGCCGCCCGTGAGCATGTACCCGGCGAAGACGCGGTCGGCGAGCAGTCCGCGCATGGTGCGCAGCGCCTCGCCGACCCCGCCGCCGTGCCGCCGCGCGGGAGGCAGCGTCTCGGGCAGTCTCGCCCAGACCACCGCCGTCAGCACGACGCTCACGCCCGTCAGCAGGACGAAGACACCGCGCCAGTCGGTCAGCCGCAGGATCTGCCCGCCGACGAGCGGCGCGACGATCGGGGCGACCCCGGAGACCAGCATGAGCGTGGAGAAGAAGCGGGCCATGGCCACACCGTCGTACAGGTCGCGCACGACCGCCCGCGCGATCACGATGCCGGCGGCGCCCGCGAGCCCCTGCGCCAGCCGGAAGGCGACGAGGAGCTCCACGTCGGGCGCCAGTGCGCACAGGGCGGTGGCGAGGACGTAGACCGCGAGTCCGGCGAGCAGCGGGCGCCTGCGGCCCCAGCGGTCGCTCATCGGGCCGACGACGAGCTGTCCGAGCGCCATGCCCGCCAGGCAGGCGGTGAGGGTGAGCTGGACGGTCGCGGCGGGCGCGTGCAGGGCGCGGGTGACCTCCGGCAGGGCGGGCAGGTACATGTCCATCGCCAGCGGGGGTGTCGCGGTCAGCGCGCCCAGGACGAGGACGACCAGCAGGCCGGTCCGGCGCTGCGCCGGACCGCCGGTCGCCGTCGCCCCGGACTCGACGCCGTGCTCCAGTCCGGGTGTCCCCGCGGTGCGCTCGGACATGCGCCCCTCCCTCTCCGAGTGATCCGCCGCCTATGCTCTCAGCTCGTACAGACTGCCGAAGGCCACATGAGCGAGGGTGGGGGCCGCATGACGGTGACGGAAGACAGGGTGCGCTGGGGGGTCCTGGCCACCGGCGGGATCGCGGCGGCGTTCACCGCGGACCTGGTGGACCTGCCGGACGCGCAGGTGGTGGCGGTGGCCTCGCGGACGCGGGCGTCGGCGGAGGCGTTCGCCGAGCGGTTCGGGATACCGCGGGCGTACGGCGAGTGGGAGGCGCTCGCGCAGGACGCGGACATCGATGTCGTGTACGTCGCCACCCCGCACGCGGCCCACCGGGCGGCGGCCGGCCTCTGTCTGGAGGCCGGGCGCAACGTGCTGTGCGAGAAGGCGTTCACGCTGAACGCGGGCGAGGCGCGGGAACTGGTCGCGCTGGCCCGTGAGCGCGGGAGCTTCCTGATGGAAGCGATGTGGATGTACTGCAACCCGCTGGTGCGGCGGTTGAAGGCGCTGGTCGATGACGGCGCGATCGGTGAGGTGCGCACGGTGCAGGCCGACTTCGGGCTCGCGGGCCCCTTCCCGCCGTCGCACCGGCTGCGCGACCCGGCGCAGGGCGGGGGCGCGCTGCTGGACCTCGGGGTGTACCCGGTGTCGTTCGCGCAGCTGCTGCTCGGGGAGCCGTCGGACATCGCGGCGAGAGCAGTGCTCTCGGACGAGGGCGTCGATCTCCAGACCGGAGCACTGCTCTCCTGGGAGGGCGGCGCTCTCGCTTCGGTGCACTGCTCCGTGGTGGGCGGTACCGGCACCACGGCCTCGGTCACCGGCTCCGCCGGCCGCATCGACATCCCGGACGGCTTCTTCCACCCGGACCGCTTCGTCCTGCACCGCGACGGCCGCGCCCCCGAGGAGTTCGCCGCCGACCCGGCAGACGGTCCCCGCACCAGCCTGCGGCACGAGGCGAAGGAGGTCATGCGGGCCCTGCGGGCGGGTGAGACCGAGTCCCCGCTCGTCCCTCTCGACGGCACCCTCGCCGTGATGCGCACGCTCGACGCGATCCGCGACCGCATCGGGGTCCGCTACCCCGGCGAGGCCCGCGGGCCCGGCGCGGCCGAGTCCGCCGGTCCGGCCGGACCCGGTCCGCTCATGCCGGTCTGAGGCCCGGGGCCCCCGCCTCCGTCACGAAGGACCCGGCCGTCGTGATCGGCGCGCCGGGCGTCGTCACGTACGGCACGGTCCTGAAGTCGGCACGGGCCAGCCGCTGCCCCAGCGCGACCCGGGCGTAGCCGCGCCGTCCGTCGTAGAACCGCAGGTGCGGGTTGGCCGCCATGCGCGTGGCCCAGTTCCCGGGCCGCGGGACGCCGTCCCCGCCGCTGGCGATCGACGTGGCCACGATCTCGGTGCCGAGCGTGCGGGAGGCCGGGTCGTCGAAGTCGTCCTTGATGTCGAAGGCGTAGCCGACGTGCACATCGCCGGTGAGCACCATCAGGTTCTCGACGCCCGCCGCCTCGACGCCGTCCAGGACGCGGCGACGGGCGGCCGGGTAGCCGTCCCAGGCGTCCATGGAGACCTTCGCGGCCGCGCCGGCCCCCAGCCGCTGCCGGGAGAAACAGACCTGCTGCGCCACGACGTTCCACAGCGCGGCCGAGTCCCGCCAGCCGTCGAGCAGCCACCGCTCCTGGGCCGCGCCGGTCATCGTGCGTGCCGGGTCCTCGCTCTGCGGCCCCGGCGCGTGCGGGACGTCGCCGTAGGCCTGGTCGGAGCGGTACTGGCGGGTGTCGAGCACGTCGAACTGGGCGAGCCGGCCCCACCGCAGACGCCGGTACAGCCGCATGTCCGGTCCCACGGGCAACTGCGCTGCGCGCAGCGGCTGGTGCTCCCAGTAGGCGCGGTAGGAGGCGGCGCGGCGCAGCAGGAACTCCGCCGGGGAGACCCCGTTCTCGGGGACGGCGCCCGCGTAGTCGTTCTCGGTCTCGTGGTCGTCGAAGGCTACGACGAAGGGGTGCGCCGCGTGTGCCGCCCGCAGGTCGGGGTCGGTCTTGTAGAGGGCGTAGCGCAGCCGGTAGTCCTCCAGCGACACGGCCTCGTGGGCGAACAGCGCGGGGAGCCGGCGGTCGGTGTAGGCGCGGGCGCCGCCGGTCGCGTCGACGGCGTACTCGTAGAGGTAGTCGCCGAGGTGGAAGACCACGTCGACGTCGTCCTCGGCGAGGTGCCGGTAGGCGGTGAAGTACCCGTCGTGGTAGGCCTGGCAGGCGACGGCCGCGATGTTCATCGACGACACGGGGCTGCCCTCGGCGGGTGCGGTCCGGGTGCGGCCGGTCTCGCTGAGCCAGCCGCCCACGCGGAAGCGGTAGTGGTAGACACGGCCGGGTTCCAGACCGTCGGCCTCGACGTGCACGGTGTGCCGGAACTCGGGATGCGCGACGGCGGTCCCCCGCCGGACGACGGTGACGAAGCCCTCGTCGCAGGCCAACTCCCATTCGACGTCGACGCGTCGGGCGGGCAGTCCGCCGTCGGGCTGGTACGGGGCGGGCGCCAGCCGGGTCCACAGCAGGACCGAGTCGGGCAGCGGGTCGCCGGAGGCGACGCCGAGGGTGAAGGGGTGGGCGTCGATCCGCGCCGCGTCCAGCTCCGCGGCGGCCGCCACCCCGGCCGCGGGGAGGTCGGCGGCGAAGGCGAGCGCCAGCGCAGCGCCGGAGACACCGAGGAAGCGGCGGCGGTCGAGACGGCGGGCGGCGGCCCGGAAGCCGGACGCGTGCCGCGAGGATGTCCGATGCGACGAGGGCGCTGCGATGGTCATCTTTTCCTCCCCGGACAGTTGAGGGAGGAAGCGGGGAACCGGCCGCGCCCGACACGCCCCGCCGGCCGCGCGCCACCCGAACGGCGGACACCGGGGGACGGCCGGGCGCGGGGCGCGAATCGTCAACTCCTCAACCTACACAAGCGGAGTTTGACCGTCCGGACCATGGCGGACCGATGCCGGGCTTATGCTCAACTCCCCTGCACAAGAGCTTCACATATGACGCAATCGGGTTCCGTCGGCCACACCGAGGGGGGAGGCGGCGGCCGTTCCACGGCGTCGGGTGGGGGTGGGCCTCGCGTGGGACCGCGGGGCACGCACCGATCCGTGGAACGGCCGCCGCGCACGTCGACGCGGTCCGGGGGCGCGTGCGGTCATCCGCGCCCCCGGACCCGCGCCTGCCCCGGGCTCATACCTGCCCCGAGGTCAGACCTGCCCCGGTCCCGCGCGGGTCAGGGTGCGTCGGCCCCGGACCCGCCGCTGTCGCGCACCCCGGCCGCACCGCTTTTCGGCACCTCGCCCGCGCCACCGCCCGGCACCTCGCCCGCGCCACCGCCCGGCACCACGGCCGTCCGGCCGTCCGGCGCCTCGGACACCACGCTGTCGGACACGTCGCTGTCGGGCACAGCGCTGCCGGCAGCGACGGTGCCGGGCACCGCACCGTCGGGCACAGCGCTGCCGGGCGTCCCGGGTCCGTCGCCGCCCGGAACCCGGCCACTGTCGCCCCCGGCGGCGGCTGCCGTGTCCCGGCCCGCGCGCCCCGCCAGACGCCGCCGCAGTGCGTACACCCCGCCCGCCACCAGCGCGAGCGACATCGCGCCGCCCGCCACCAGCCGCCACGGCGAGGCGTCGTCCGCCGTCGCGCCCGCCGCTCCGGCCGCCCCCCGCACCGCCTTCCCCGACGGCGACGCGCTCGCCCCGCCCTCGCTCGACGGCTTCACCAGGGTGCCCACCGCGCGCGCCGAACCGCCCATCGCGAAGCCCCAGTCGAGCAGCGCGGCCGTCTCCTCGTAGACGGAGTTGTAGCCGCTCTCGGGATGCATCACGGTGACGATCAGGGTGCGCCCGCCGCGGGTGGCGGCGCCGGTGAAGGTGTTGCCCGCGTGGCTGGTGTAGCCGTTCTTCACGCCTATCAGGCCCGGGTACGTCTTCACCCCGTACGCGCCCGACAGCAGACGGTCGGTGTTCTGGATCTGGAACGTCTTCTTCCCGCCCGCGGGGAAATCGGCCGTCCGCGTCCCGCAGTACTCGCGGAAGTCGGCGTTCTGCAGCCCGTGCCGGGCAAAGAGCGTGAGGTCGTACGCCGACGACAACTGCCCCTTGTGGTCGAAGCCGTCCGGGCTGACCACATGCGTGTCCAGGGCCTGCAGGTCCACGGCCCTGGCCTGCATCTCGGCGACCGTGCGCGCCAGTCCGCCGTTCATCAGCGAGAGCACGTGCACCGCGTCGTTGCCCGAGCGCAGGAAGACGCCCTGCCACAACTGCTCGACGGTGTAGGTGATTCCGGGCTTGATGCCGACGAGGCTGGAGCCGGAGGGTATGCCGACCAGGTCGGCGTCGGTGACCGTGTAGCGCTCGGTCCGGGCGAACTTCGGCAGGACCGTGTCGGCGAACAGCATCTTCAGCGTGGACGCGGGGGCCAGGCGCTGGTGCGCGCGGTAGGAGGCCAGCACCTCGCCGGTGTCGTGGTCGGCGACCAGCCAGGAATGGGCGGAGAACTTCCCGGGCAGCCCGCCGACGCCGTCCACCTGGACCCCGGGCCGCCCCAGCCGCTCACCGCCGATCACCGTGGCGGCCGTGCCGATCGTGGGGGTCGGGGCGGAGGTCGCGCCCTTCGTGGCGGAGGGGGACGCGGACGCGGACGCGGGCAGGGTGACGGCCAGCGGGCCGGCCGCGGCGAGGGCGAGCAGGGAGCGCCGGGACAGCCGAGAGGATTCACTCACTCCGGGACCGTACAAAGCGCGTGCGCGGCACCGTACGGCGGGTCCCCTCATGAGCCTGCCAAGTCCGTCGAGGAGGCCCCGGCCGGTCATTGAACAGGGGTTTCCTGGCAACGGGCCCATCACAGCCTAGGAATGAGCTGTCTTACGGAACTTTGATTCCGGGCCGCACATTCTCAGTTCTCACACATCCCCTACTCAGGGGGACTCAAAGGTTTCTTCCTAGCTTGTGGCCGCGCCCACAGCGGGCGCCAAGAACCTCGAGGAACGGGATGTTTGGCATCTATCTCAAGCGCGAGCTGAGCCGGCGCAAGAAGGCGGCTCTGGTCATCGCACTGGGTCTGGCGCTCGGTATCGCCCTGGTCATCACCGTGAACTCGGTGTCGGCCGGCATGACCCAGGCCCAGGACAAGGTCCTGCAGTCGCTCTACGGCCTCGGCACCGACATGACGGTCACCAAGGCACGTACGGCGCCCACCGGCGACAGTTCGGGGAAGCCGAACTTCCAGTTCGACGCGAAGTCCGAGGACGACGACTCCACGCAGAGCTCGGACCGGGTGATGACGCAGGGCGGTCAGGCCCTGGCGTCCTCGCTCGTGACCAAGGTCGCCGCGCAGAAGGGCGTGTCCAGTGCGGTCGGCGCGCTCAGCCTGAACGTCGTCAAGGTCGACGGCTCCTTCACCCAGGGCAAGGCCAAGAGCTCCACCAGCGGCCAGGGCAACCAGGGCGGCCCCGGTGGCGGCAGCGCCGGCAGCATGCCGCAGGTGCAGGGCGGCGGCGCCTCGTTCGACGTGAACTCGTACTCGGTCGGCGGTGTCGACGTGACGAACCAGGACCTGGGCCCGCTGTCCACGTCGAAGATCACCTCCGGCACGACCTTCACCGCAGCGCAGACGAACGCCAAGGTCGCCGTGGTCAGCAAGTCGTACGCCAAGGAGAGCAAGTACAAGGTCGGCTCGACCTTCAAGATCTCCGGCACCAAGTACACGGTCATCGGCATCGCGACGCCCGACAGCAGCGACTCCACCACGGACGTCTACCTGCCCCTGAAGCAGGCCCAGACGCTCGGCGACGCCAAGGACAAGGTCACCACGATCTACGTCAAGGCGACCGACTCGCAGCAGATCGACACGGTCAAGGCGACCATCCAGAAGAACATCTCGGGTACGACGGTCACCACCTCCGCCGACCTCGCCGAGACCGTCTCCGGCTCCCTGTCCACCGCCTCGAACCTGGCGACCAGCGTCGGCAAGTGGCTGTCGATCGCGGTGCTGGCCGCCGCGTTCCTGGTGGCCGCGCTGCTGACCTCCTCGGCCGTGTCCCGCCGGGTGCGCGAGTTCGGCACCCTGAAGGCGCTCGGCTGGCCGAGCCGGCGGGTGACCCGTCAGGTCGTCGGCGAGTCCATGGTCAACGGTCTGCTCGGCGGCGCCCTCGGCATCGGCCTGGGCCTGGCCGCCGCGTACACCGTCACCGCGATCAGCCCGAAGCTGACCGCGCAGCTCGGCAGCTCCGGCGGCGGTGGCGGCATGGGCGGCGGTCCGGGCGGCGGCGGTCCCGGTCAGCAGTCGGCCCGGAACACCATGGAGATCGCCCTGTCCGCGCCGGTCTCGATGACCACCATCGTGCTCGCGGTGGGCCTCGCGGTCGCCGGCGGTCTGATCGCCGGCGCGATGGGCGGCTGGCGTGCCTCCCGGATGCGTCCGGCCGACGCGCTGCGCAGCGTCTCGTAACACCCCCGTACCGGGGCGCCGCCTCACCCTTCCCCCCGGGAGGCGGCGCCCCACCTTCCTTCCTCCCCTTCCTCCCCTTCCTCCTCCTCAACTCACGGAGCACCGATGTACAGACTGACCGGCGTCACCAAGCGCTACACCCGGGGCAAGGAGACGGTGGAGGCGCTGCGCGGCGTCGACCTCACGATCGAGGACGGCGACCAGCTCGTCATCCAGGGCCCCACCGGCGGCGGCAAGTCGACGCTGCTCCAGATGATCGGCGGCCTGGACCGCCCCTCCGCGGGCAGTGTCGAACTGGACGGCGTGGACCTCGCCACCATCAGCGAGGCCAAGCTGACCCGGCTGCGTGCCGAGAAGATCGGCATCATCTTCCAGGCGTTCAACCTGATCCCGACGCTGACCGCGCAGGAGAACGTCGAGACCGCGCTCGTCCCGCTGGGCGTCAAGCCCGCCGAGCGGCGCGAGCGGGCGGCCGAGGCGCTGCGCTCGGTCGGCCTCGGGGAGCGGCTCGGCCATGTCCCGACCGAGCTGTCCGGCGGCCAGCAGCAGCGGGTGGCCATCGCCCGCGCGCTGGTGAAGAAGCCGAAGGTGCTGCTCGCCGACGAGCCCACCGGCAACCTCGACGAGGGCACCCGCGACGACATCATGGGCCTGCTGGAGGGTCTGTGGCACGAGTACGGGCTGACCTTCGTCATGGTCACCCACGACTCGTCGATCGCCCGCCGGGCACCGCGGCTGGCCACCATCAAGTCCGGCCTGATCACCCTGACCGAACAGGGCGGCGCACGCCAGTACGCGCAGCAGGCGCCCGGCGCGCAGGCGTACTGAGCCCGCGGCGGCCGACGGGGCCGCCCACCTGCCGGGCATCCGGTCGGCGTCGGCCGGCCGTCCGGCGGTGGGCGGCCCCTCACGGCTCGTCCGCGCCACCCGAACGGCGGCCCGGACGAGTCGCCGCGGGGGCGGCGGTGCGACGGTGGACACCGGAAGAGGGGGTGGGGATCCGTTCCCGCTGTCGACTCTGGGGAGTCCTCGTGACCTGCTACGACCGACGAGATCTGGGCCTGCTGCTGCTCCGACTGGGTACCGGAGGGGTGCTGGCCGCGCACGGCACGCAGAAGCTGTTCGGCTGGTTCGGCGGCCACGGGCTGGAGGGGACCGGCCATTTCATGGAGTCCGTCGGATTCGCGCCCGGCAGGACGAGCGCGCTGGCGGCCGGCCTCGCGGAGACGGGCGGCGGCACACTGCTGGCCCTGGGGCTCGCGACACCGGCGGCGGGCGCGGCGGCGGCCGGCGCCATGGCCGGGGCGTCCGCGGTGCACGCCCCGAACGGCTTCTTCGCGCAGGAGGGCGGCTACGAGTACGCGGCGAGCCTGGGCCTGGCCGCCACCGGTCTGGCGGTCACCGGGCCGGGCCGGCTCTCCCTGGACCACGCCCTCGGGCACGTCTTCGACCGGAAGTGGATGGTGCCGATGGCGCTCGGCGCGACGGCCGCGCTCACCGCCCTGGTGGTGGGTGCGCGCAACGCACGGGTGCGCAGGCGGGCGGAGGGCGAGCAGCAGGCGCTCTTCGAGGAGTAGGGTCCGGACGCCGGGGGGCCGTGGCAGGCTTCCCGCATGAGTGATCAGGACTCCCCCGCCGCCCCCGCGGATCTCTGGGCCGCCGTCGACGGGCTGTGGGCCTGGCTGGAGGCCGACCGCCCGTCCGGCGGCCGGGAAGGGCTTCTGCTGCGCATCCTCAAACTGTCGGAGGAGGTCGGCGAGGTCGCCCAGGCGGTGATCGGCGCGACCGGCCAGAACCCGCGCAAGGGCGTCACCCACACCTGGACGGACGTCGAGGCGGAGCTGTGCGACGTCGTGATCACCGCCCTGGTGGCCCTGCGCACCCTGACGCCCGAGGCCCGTGAGGTGTTCGCCGGACATCTGGCCCGGGTCACGGACCGCTCGCTCCCGCGCTGACAACCTCCCCGTCTGTGGCCTTCGTTACGGATGTTCCGCGTGTGTCCGATGGGGGCGATGGGCAGTCACTGCACGTGCGCGAAGCCGTCCAGTCCGTCCCATTGGGGGGAACCGTGAGTGTGTGCGTGATAGGTGCGGGTCTGTCGGGTCTGGCGACGGCCCACGCGCTCGCGCAACAGGGGGTCGACTTCGTCTGTCTGGACAAGGCCCCGGACGTCGGCGGCATCTGGCGTCAGCCGGGGGCCGGGGAGAAAGGTCCCGGTTACCTCTCCCTGCACCTCAACACCGCCAAGCAGCTCACCGGTTACGCGGACTTCCCGATGCCCGACTCCTACCCCCTCTACCCTCGGCACAGTGACGTCGCCGCCTATCTGCGCGCGTTCGCGCAGTGGGCGGGCGTGCTGGACCGGATCGAGACGGGCGTCGAGGTGCTGTCCGTGACCCAGGAGCCCGAAGGCGCGTGGACGGTGGTCAGCCGGGGCGCGGACGGGGTCCGGACGCGGCGGCGGTTCGCGCAGGTGATCGTCGCCTCCGGTCACAACGCCGAGCCGGCCCTGCCGCACCCGGCGCCCGGCTCCGAGTCGTTCACCGGACGGATCCTGCACTCGCTCGACTTCCACGACGCCCGGGACTTCGCCGGCCGGCGCGTGGTCGTCGTCGGGCTCGGCGCGTCCGCGGTGGACATCGCCTGCGACCTCTCCCGGCACGCCGCGCACACGATGCTGTCGGTCCGGCGCGGGCTGCACGTCGTCCCGAAGCAGTTGTACGGCATCTCCGTCGACGAGCTGGCCGAGACGCCGTGGTTCACCGAGATGTCCTTCGCACAGCAGCGCGAGTTCGTCGAGAAGGCACTGCACACCGCCCGGGGCAGGCTGTCGGACTACGGGCTGCCCGAGCCCGACCACCCGGTCTTCTCCTCGGCGATGACCCTGTCGGACGAGATCCTCAGCCGGATCCGGCACGGCGCGGTGAGTCCGAAGCCGGCGATCGAGTCCGTCGAGGGCGACCTGGTCCGCTTCGCCGACGGAACCTCGGCGGAAGCCGACGCGATCGTGCACTGCACGGGCTTTCGCATGTCGTTCCCGTTCCTGCCGGAGGGCTGCCCGGTCGGCCCCGGAGGGTCTGTCGAGCTGTACCGGCGGGTCGTCGCGCCGGACCGTCCCGGTCTGCACTTCGTCGGTCTGGTCCGCCCGGTGGGCTCCGTCACCCGGCTCGTGGAGGCGCAGTCGCGGTGGGTCGCGCGGCTCGTCGCGGGCGCGGCCGCGCTGCCGTCCGCGGAGGTCATGCGCAAGGAGGTCGACGGGTACCTGAGCGCCGTCGCGGAGCGGTACGGCAATGCCGAGGGCTCCTCGATCCAGGTGGACGTCGCCCCCTACCTCGCGGAACTGCGCGACCTCTAGGGCCTGTCCGACAATTCGCGTCGCCGCCGGGCAGACGGGAACTGTCGGACGGGCCCCAGGACGTACCGACGGCAGGGAACGGATTCCCCGCCGTCGCCGAAGGGCGTCGGGCCGGACGGGCCGACGCCCCGGTCGTGCTGGATGTCATCCCACGGCGGGCACCCGCTCCCTCGCCGACGGGACCGGCGGCCGGACCCGGTAGGCCTCCGAGGAGATGTACGCGGTCACCCGCGGCGGCCTGTCCTGCTGATGGGCCAGCGCCAGGTAGGCGACGAGCCCCACGCCGTCCTCGGGAGCGCGCGAGGTGACGGCGGACAGGGCCCGGCGCAGCGCGGTGGGGTCCATCCCCCGTCGGCGCAGCACGGCCGTCGCCCGCGCCAGGGCGTCCCGGTCGTGGCGGACGTAGTCCCGCACCGGGATGTGCAGGGTGAACCCGGTGGGGGTGCGGGCCGCCCGGTCGGTGAAGGCGTGGCAGGTCAGGCCGGGCCGGCCGGCCCGCAGCGGACCGGCGCCGAGCGGGGCGGTGACGTCGGCGTGTCCGGAGACGTCCTGGAAGAACTCCCGTACGGTCCGTCCGTCCGGCCCCGGACGCATCCGGGACAGGTCCGCCGCCCGGGCGGCCGTCAGGTGGTCGTGCCGGAGGTAGACCTTCGCCCGGGGCTCGTCCCAGTCCCCCAGGTCCAGGGCGAAGAAGGGGTATCCGTCGGCCTGCGGCAGGACGGCGAACGCCCGCCGGTGGCCGATCCGGCGCAGCGCCTCCCGAACCGTCTCGGCGGAACGATTCCTCCCGGACGCCGCCGGATTCAGGTACACCTTCACCTTGGGCATCCCGCCGGGCCGCAGCTCCAGCGCGCACCACAGGGTGAACGGGCCGTGCGGGGACGACGGGAAGAACAGGTCCTCCAGGTCGTCCAGCCGGTCGGTGCCGAAGTTCCAGCGCCGTGCCATCGCGCGGACGGCCCGCAGACCGGCCCGGCCGCCCTCCGCCGGATCCGCGGCGCCCGCGCCCGGTTCCAGCAGGACGCGCAGGGCGGGGGGCGCGCCCGGCAGGAAGGCGAGCGAGAACTCGACCGGGGTGTGGTCGTCCGAGAGGAAGCTGTCGGAGGGCGGCGGGAGGCTGAGCGGCCGTTCGGCGACGGGCCCCAGCATCTCCAGGAGTATCCGCGCATAGATCTCCGCGTCGGAGGCGCTGAGCCCCGCGACGTCGCACAGCCTTGCCAACTGGCCCGCGGTGAAGGCTCCGAGGCCCGGAGCACCGGAGTCCTTCGGGGGACGGGTCACCGGACCTCCCCGTGAACACGAAGATACCCGCCGGCCGGGGCGGGTATCTCGGTGTGGTGCGCGGAGCGGGGCTCCGGTATGAGGGGAGGGAGCAACGTGGTGGAGCGGTGAGCGGCGTCAGTGGATACGTTCTCCACGACACCTCCTTCGACTCGTGACCGACACGTCATGCCGCGTTGCTCACTACCCGAGTGGTTCAAGCTTCATGCAATCCTGTGAAGTGCGCGGATGTCGCGTAAATCACCTTGTCAGCCAGGTCAGGAACGAGCTCCACATGCCCGACCGTTCGGGCTTGCGGCCCCGCTCCTCGACGCGTCCCCCGGCCGGCTCGGGTGCCTGCGCCGCGGCGGTCGCGCCCGGCCGGCGCACCGGCTGAACGGGGGTGAAGCGGGCGGGCAGGGCGGCCAGAGCCCGGTGGAAGGGGCCCGGACGCCACGTCAGGCTGTCTGCGGGAACGGCGAGTTCGACGTCCGGGAGCTGATTGAGCAGGTTCTCCACCGCCGACACGGTGATGTGCCGGGCGGGGTCCTTGGACGGACAGGCGTGCGGACCCGCGCTCCAGGCCAGATGGGCCCGGTTGCTGCCCGCCTGACGTGCGGCCGACAGCGTCGGACCGGTGTTGGCCGCGGCGAAGCTGACCAGGATCAGATCGCCCGCCCGCACCTGCTGTCCGGCGAACTCCATGTCTGACGCCGGGTAGTGCGGCGCGTAGTTCGACATGGGCGGGTTCTCCCACAGGGTGTCGTCGAGGGCTTCCTCGATCAGACCTCCCTTGAACGCGTACCGGTCGTCGGTGAGCACCCGGTGCAGGGTGTTGGCGATGAGGTTGCGCAGAGGTTCGGCGCCCGCGCCCAGGAGCAGGGCCAGCTGGTGGACCATCTCCTCGTCGGTGAGGGCGGCCGGGTGCTTCATCAGCCAGGAGGTGACGTCGTCACCGGGCCTGCTCCGCTTCAGCGCCACCAGTTCGCCCACCGCCTGGAACAGCACCCCGACGGCTTTCTCGGCGTTGACGCCGTCGAACATGCCGGAGATGCCGAACAGGACGCGGTCGCCGATGTCGGCGGGGCAGCCGAAGAGTTCGTTGAACACGAACAGTGGCAGCTGCTTGGCGTAGTCGCCCAGCAGGTCGGCCGAACCACGGCCGACGAACTGGGAGATGAGGTAGTCGGAGATCCGCTCGGTGCTCTGGCCCAGCTTGCGCGAGTCGACCCGGGCCATGCTGTCCGTGACCGCCTGGCGCAGCCTCAGGTGCTCGGCGCCGTCGCTGAACATGCAGTTGGGGCGGTAGGCCAGCAGAGGCGCGACCGGGCTGTCCGGCGCGATCCTGCCGTCGTTGAAGTCGCGCCAGCGCCGGGCGTCCTTGCGGAACGAGCCGGAGTCCTGGAGCAGTTGCAGCGCCGTCGCGTAGTCCGTGACGAGCCTGGCCTCCACTCCGGGGGCGAGTTCCACGGGGGCGGTCGGACCGTAGTGGCGCAGGTAGTCGTAGTACGCCTGCGGATTGGCCGCGAACTCCACACCGTGCAGCGGCACTCGGCCGCCGGAGTTGTGCGCCGGGCACCCGGGCGGGGGCACCGGGGAAGGGGACTGGGCGTCCATCTCTGCTCCTAGTGGGCACGTTCCTGCAAGTGGCGGACGAGAGTGATCAGCGCCTGGGCCGAAGACCGCTCGTCGCGCGCGTCGCAGGTGACGACGGGGGTGTCGTCGAGCAGGTCGAGTGCCTCGCGCAGCGCCTGCTCCTCGCGCAGCGGCGAGCCGTCGAAGTGGTTGACGGCGATGGCGTAGTCGAGTCCGTACTGCTCGATCAGATCGATCACGGCGAACGAGTCCGCCAGCCGCTCGGGGTCGACCAGGACCAGCGCGCCCAGGGCGCCGCGGGCCATGTCCTCCCACATCTGCACGAAGCGCTGCTGTCCGGGCGTGCCGAACAGGTACAGCACGACCTGGTCGCTGATGGTCAGGCGGCCGAAGTCCATGGCGACCGTCGTGGTGGTCTTGCCCTCCACGCCCTTGAGGTCGTCCACCCCCTCGGCGGCCCGGGTCATCGTCTCCTCGGTGGACAGCGGGGCGATCTCGGAGATCGCCCCGATGAACGTGGTCTTGCCCACCGCGAAGTGGCCGACGACCAGGATCTTCACCGCGGTCTGGGTCGCTCCGGCGCGGACGTAGTCCCGCTCATCCAAACTTGGCCCTGAGCCCATTCAGCACCTCCTCCAGGATCTGCCGGTCGGCGAGAGCGGCCCGCGCCACCGGGGGACGGGTGACGAGATGACCGCTCTCGGTGAGCGAGGACAGCAGGATCTTCACCACGCCCAGCGGCAGCCGGGTGTGCCCGGCGATCTCCGCGACCGAGAGGTAGCCGGCCCCGCACAGGTCCAGCAGGTTCTGTTCCTCGGGCGACAGCCGGGTGGGGCGCCGCTGGTCGTCGTCGGCCGCCGTGACGAGGGTGATCAGCGAGAGCTGCTCCTCGTCGGGCAGGCCGCGGCCCTTGGTGATGACGTACGGGCGTACTAACTCCGCGTTCCCCGAGTCCAGTTCGTCGCCGTAGCTCATGAGCGGGCGCCGAGGTTCTCGCGCGGCGGCGTGGTGAGCGCCTTGCCGAGCTGGCCGACGAGCTGCTGCATACGGAAACTGATGTCCTGCATGTCGACGTCGGGAGAGGCGGACACCCCGAGGTAGGCGCCCTCGCCGGCGGAGATGAGGAAAACCCAGCCGCCGTCGAACTCCACGAGCGTCTGCCGCCACTGGAGCGCCTCGCCGTCACAGAAGAAGGCGAGCGACCGGCTGAGCGACTGCACACCGCTCATCGCGGCGGCGACCCGGTCGGCGTTGTCCCTCTCGAAGTCCTTCGTACGGGCCATCAGCAGCCCGTCGGCGGAGATCAGGACCGCGTGCAGGGCCCCGGGAATCTCCAGGGCGCTGTCGAGCATCCATGACAGGTCGTCGTTCACGAGAACTCATGCCCTTCGCTGTCAGCACCACGGGTGCTGCTCGTCTGATCCGCGGGATCCGGCTGCGTCGACCGGCCCGACTGCGTACCGCGCTGGAAGGCCCCCATGATCGCGGCGGTCTCCGCGCCGGAGCGCGACGGGGCGCGGGTGACGGACGCGCTGCCCGGCACGATGGCCATCGGCCGCTTGCGGCGCCGCTTCGGCAGCCCGTCGGAGGTCGAGGACGCGGCCAGGGTGGGCTCGGGTCCGCCCGGCACGGCCTCGGCGGCCGTTTTGGGCGTCGCCTTTGGGGCGGCCGGCGCCTTGCGCTCGGGCATGCCGGTGAGCAGGTCGTGCGGCAGGAGGACCACCGCGCGGACACCGCCGTAGGGGGACGAGGAGTCCACGGACACCTCGAAGCCGAAGCGCTCGGCCAGCACGCCGATCACGGCGAAGCCGAACTGGGGCGGGTTGCCGAGTCCGGAGACGCCGGTGACCCGGTCGCTGGACAGCAGTCGCTCCGCCTTGGCGCGCTCCTCGTCGTTCATTCCGACACCGGCGTCGTCGACGACGATGCAGATGCCCTTGGGCACGGTGCGGATATTGATTTCGACGACGGTGTCCGGGCTGGAATAGCTGGTCGCGTTGTCGAGGAGTTCGGCGAGCGCGAGCGCCACCGGTTCGACGGCCCGGCTGGTGATGCCGAAATCCACCTGGGACAGAATTTCGACGCGGCGGTAATGCCGAATGCGCCCCTGGGCGCTGCGCACCACGTCGTAGACGGAGGCGATGTCACGCTGCCGTCCGAGCCAGCCTTCGCACAGCACGGCGATGGACTGGGCGCGCCGGCCGAACTGCGAGTTGGTGTGGTCGATTTCGAGCAGATCCTGGAGAATGACCGACTCGCCGTACTTGTTCTGGAGTCGGGAGACCACCAGCTGCTGCTCGGCGGCGAGGCCCTGAAGTGTCCGCATGGCGGACTTCAGCACCGTCTTGGTGGCTTCCTCGGCCTGCTCCTGAGCCGCCTGGACGGATTGGGAGTATTGATTCTCCAGTTCGGAGTAATGGGCCTTCAGCCCGTCCATCTCCTGCCGTAAGGCATGAATTGCCCGACGCTGCCGAACAATCAAGGCAATTGCGACAAGGATGACGACGAGCAGAGCCCAGAGCACTGGGTTCTGTATGTATTCCGTCATAAGACTCTCTTCAGGCGACTGACGGCCGACTGCTGAAATCCCGTCCGTGCGGGCGAGTCGGCGGACCGCCCGCATGAGGGTTTCCGCCCGGGCCGTCCCCGAAGTCGGGTATGCCGTCCTGCGTCCATCCGCCCGACCCGCAAGCGTGGTGATCGTATCACCGTGCGAACACATGACTGACCGTCAATATGTGCGATAGAAACCCATATTGACGGCCGGTTACATGTCGACTTACCGAGAAACATCCCCTCTTGGAGCGCACGGCTCCGCCGCCCGGCCCGGACCGGGCGGACGGCACCCGATGGCACACATCCGGCCGAATTGCTCGAACTCCGCCGCAACACGGCCCTGTCGGGCCGTCCTGGCGTACGTTACGACCAGAGCCGAGAAATCCTTCCGGGGCGTATCGACGGCGACTCACTCGCACTGGAGTGCGACGACGAACCGGCCACCGGCACCCGTGTCCGTACCCGCTGCACCATCGGCACATCGGCCGGCGCACCGCCGGTCCTCGCGCCCGCTCCCCGGACGGGCCCGGAGGACCGCGACCGGCTGCTCGCGACCACCGGCACCGCGCGTCACCGATCCGCGTCCGACCGCAACTGACGGCAACCGAAAGGCACGTCATGCCCATCCAGCACACCGACGCACTCTTCTACACCGGCGTCGTCACCGCGGAGAGCGGCCGTGAGGGCCGTGTGTCATCCGACGACGGCAAGCTCGACGTCACCGTGAGCCAGCCCAAGGAGCTCGGCGGCGCCGGCCGCGGAACCAACCCCGAGCAGCTCTTCGCCGCCACCTACAGCGCCTGCTTCCACGCCTCCGTCGCCATCGTGGCCGGCATCGAGAAGGTCGACATCACCGGCTCCAGCGTCACCGCCCGCGTCGCCATCGGCAAGAACGACGACGGTTTCGGCATCATCGCCGACCTGACGGCGCACCTGCCCGGCGTCGAGCCCGCCGTCGCGCAGAAGCTCGTGGACAAGGCGCACGAGATCTGTCCGTACTCCCGCATGACGCGGGAGGGCATCGAGGTGAGCCTTCAGATCGGCTGACCCGACGCGGGCCGCACCACGAGGGCGGGCGGCGCGCGACCGACTCCGGTGCGCACCGCCCGCCCTCGGCCGGTTCGGGTCCAGGCGCGCTCCTCGGGGCCGTCGGTGAAGGTACGGACCGTGACGCCTGCCGTATGGCGGGTGTCCAGAAGGAGACGGCCGGAGAGCGCGCGGAACTGCTCGCCTACGGGCGGCGGGTTGTCGTACAGAGGAATGCGACGGGGAGACGGACGAAGACGTCGTACGAGGCGAGTGGGCGGTGAAGGAACTCACGGCCCAGGTGGCTGAGGACGCTGCGGTAGACGTCATCGGGGTCGACCCGCACGGCCTGCGGCCCCTGATCGGCGCCGGGGTGGAGACCGACGACAAGTCGGGCCGTTGCGTAGGCCCTCTCGCGCAGGACGGAGCCGTGGGAGAGGAATCCCCCAGGTAGGCGACCACGGCCAAAACCGCTCGACAGGGCGGCGCACGACGAGCTGGATCAGTTCGGGTTCGGTGGCGGACCGGACTGCACCCCGATCCCGGTGCCACCCGCTGCGCCGCCATCCTCGCCATCCTCTGGGACGGCGAGTAGCGGTTCGGGCCGTTGATGCAACCGGGACCACAGCCGCTCGAAGTCCGCACTCGCCGCACATAGCTGGCGCGCCATGAAGTTTGGATCGCCGAGAAAGCGGACGGCCTGGACGCGGAACTACCCGACGAGGCGGCTCGCCACCTTCGGCCAGTGAGGGATAGCGGCTTCCTTCGCGAACCTATGCAGAGACAACCGGGCCTACCCCCAGGAGCCTTGCGGCTTCGTGGACGAAACCGTACGCTCTCCATATGGGTTCGTCCACGAAACCACAGGGGGCCTTCTGATGGATCACGCAACTCTGCGCACCACTGTCGTCGCGGCGCTGGCCGAGGCCGATTCCCTCAGAGAGAAGTTGAACGGACTGCTTGCCGAGATCGACGGAACCGAAAGCGCAATCGACCTCGGACGCCAGGGGCTCTGGACGAAGGCACAGGTTGCACTCCTGTGGGACAAGGCGAACCACCTTCCCGGAGTCCGCGCGCTGTTTGAGGTCACCGCCGAACGCCCTGGCGAAAAGGTCACCTTCACGGAGATTCTCGAGCGCTCCAAGCTTCCAGAGCGGCAACAGAGCAACGAGCATGCGGCTCTCAGCCGCATCTCCGCGCAGTTGTTCAAGGAGAAGCGCTGGCCCATCGAGAACACTCAAGGAAGCTCCGACAGCGCAACGGGCAAGGCCGAGATGTTGTACTGGATGGACAGCCGCGTCGCCGCGTGGTGGCAGGAAATCACCAAGTGAGGAACCCCTGGTGGCCGACGGCACCCGACGTCGGCTGCCCCGGTCAGCCATCGCGGAGTGCTCGGGCAATGTTCGCAGCTGGTCGGGGTGGGCTCATAGCGGGTCGCAATGCCACCCCGTTGATCGTGTAGCCGGGTCCCGTCACCGTGACCCAGCCCTCTCGGAGTCTGACACCCCGAGTTGGAACCGGTACACCAGTTCCAAGAACACAACCCCCGCAGACCGGCATGTCATTGATCTGCAGGTCCTAAGTGCTGACAGTTCTCGCAGAGGGGACGGACCTCCGCTGAGTGTTACGAAGTAGTCTTGCGCGGGCCGAAACGGCTTTGCGCTGAGGCTATGGCTCACGCATGAGCCCGGAAGCAAGGGGATCGCGATCCCCCTGTTGGCCAGCTCGACAGTCTGGACCACTCCGCCTCCTTCAAGCGGCCGGAGCTGATCCGCTTGAGGGGCCGGGCAGGATATCCAACAGCCAGGGGGCAGGATGAGGGAGACATCGGCAGCGGCGGCGGGAAACCTGTCGGCAGCAGCAGGGGTGCCGCTCGATGATGACCGGCTCCGACTGCAGTACATCCCCTGGGGGGATCCAACCGGAGCAACGGCGTTGGAAGCGCTTTGCGAAGCCCAGCATTTCTTCTACGACAGCCCGGAGTGCTCCGAGCGGATCCCAGTACCGGCGGCACGACAGTATCCCGTGCCGCAAGCACTTGGCGGCGACACCCGGAGCAGGCTGCCCCGTGGCATCTACCTCTTTGAGTCGCGCGCTGACCGGGTCCTCGTCGGATTCGCATTGGGCAACGGTGGAGATGCGGTTACTCCCCAGCGAAAGCGTCTCCGTGACATAGACGACGGCCACATGCTCCACCGGGCCCTTCTCCAGTACCGGGAATGGTGCGCCACTGTCCCCGACGATGCCACACCCGCTTTCGCCCGCGGCGACCTCGTCCGTCTGGCGGGGAGGCGAGAGACCTTCACGGTGCTCAAGGCGACGCCAACGCGGGACGGAAGCGTCCAGTACAGGTTGCAGGACGCGACCGGCGGTCGGCGTATGGCGTTCGAGGAGGATCTCGAGACTCTTCCGCCCAGCGTGGATGAACCCGAGGACTGGATTTTCCGTCCGCCCGCTCCCGCTGACCGGACCGCGCTGACTCTCACTCTGGCCAAATTGAGCACGCCGCTAACGGATGTGGTGTATTCGTACCAGTCGAGCCGCACGGTGTTCCGGCCCTATCAGTTCCGTCCCGTGCTCAAGCTGATGAGTTCGGATCGCCAGCGTTTGCTGATCGCGGACGAAGTCGGTCTCGGCAAGACGATCGAAGCGGGCTTGATCTGGAACGAATTGGAGCAACGTACCCATCTGCGGCGCTCCTCAGGACGGCGTGGTGGCACGCACTTCCGCGGCCTCGTCGTGTGTCCCGCCGCACTCGTCACCAAGTGGCAGAACGAGATGCGCGACCGCTTCGACCGGCACCTGCGTGTCCTCGACAAGGAGGGCATGGCGGAGTTGGTGGAGCTGTTCCGCAGCGGGGACGCCAGCGATTCGTTCGCCGGAGTGGTGTCCCTGGAACGGCTCCGGCGGGCCGGGCAGCTCGACGAGCTCGCCGACCTCCAGCCCCGATTCGACCTCGTGATCGTGGATGAGGCGCACTACCTGCGCAACGCGAGCAGCCGGAGCCACGCCGCAGCAGCCCTGCTCGCCGACTGGGCGGATGCCCTGATCTTTCTCTCCGCCACTCCCCTCAACCTCGGCAACCAGGACCTGTACAATCTCGTGCACCTTCTCGACGAGTCGTCCTTCCCGGATCCCAAGGTCTTCGAGAACCAGCTCGAGCCCAACCGCCATCTGAACGCGGTCGCGGTCGGTCTCGCCGAGGGCAACGCGGGCGCCCCCGCCGGCGCTCGGGCCATGCACTCCCGACTCATGCGGGTTCAGACCTCCGCGTACGGCAGGATCACCGCTCGACGACCGGAGTTCCGGCGTCTCCAGGAGCTCTTGAGTACCAACGAACCGCTGTCTCCCCACCAACGAGCCGAGGCCCGGCGGTGCATCACTGAACTCAACGCCCTCGCAGGTGTCGTCAACCGTACGCGCAAGGTCGACACACCCGACCGCAAGGCCCTGCGCGAGGCCGAGGACGTCGCCGTCATCTGGACCCCACAGGAGCGCTCCTTCTACGACGCCCTACACAGATGGTGCCTGGAGCGCGCCGCCCGCAGCGGCACCGCTGCCGGCTTCGCCGCACAGATGTGGCTGCGGCAGACAGCCAGCTGCATCCCGGCCATGCAGCGGCGGCTGAGGGAGCGCTTCTCGCCCCGGCCGGCCGATGAAGGGGCCGTCGAGGAACTCCTTTACGAATCCGGGATCGTTGACGACGCTGAGGACGCCCCAAACGACAACTCCAGGAAGTCGGCCGCCTCCCCCGAGAAACTCGCTCGCGAACTTGCGGAGCAGGCAGACGATCTCTCCGCGTTGCGCTCCCTGCTGCGTGAACTCCCCGTCGACACTAAGTTCGAGCGGTTCGCGGAGATGCTGCGGAGCGCCCGCGCGAAGGGCATGCGGCAGGCGATGGTCTTCTCCTTCTTCACCCGCACCCTGGAGTACCTGGAAGAACGGCTGGCTCCTGAGTTCAAGGTACGGGTGATGCACGGGAAGATCCCGCCGGTCGAGCGGGAACGCATCATGAAGGACTTCCGTGCTGACGCGTTCGATCTGCTCCTGGTGAGCGAGGTGGGCAGCGAGGGCCTGGACTTCGAGTTCTGCAACGTCCTGGTCAACTACGACCTGCCCTGGAACCCCATGCGGGTCGAACAGCGCATCGGACGCCTCGACCGGTTCGGCCAGAGGCACGAGAAGATCTTCATCTTCAACATGCAGGTCCCCGGCACCATCGAGACCGACATCTTCCAGCGCCTCTACGCGCGCATCGGGGTCTTCCAGGACTCCATCGGCGAACTCGAACCGATCCTGCGCGGACGCCTCAAGGAGTTGCACCGCATCGTTCTGGATCCACGACTCACGCCGGAACAGCGGCGCAGCCAGGTCGACCGGATCGCGGTCGCACGGGTGGACCGGGAAAAGGACCTGGAAACACTGAACGACGCACAGGCACTTCTCACTGGCCTGGACGGCTTGCTCATCGAAGGCTTCGACGAAGCCAGCCCGGGCAGGGGGCGCTATCTCGGCCCCAAGGAGATCCGCGGCCTCGTCGAGTCCTTCCTGATGGACAGCGAGTGCGGCCTGGTGCGCGAAGTCCCCGGCGAGGACGACCTGGTGGACATCTCAGGCAGCAGCGACCTGCTCAAGGCGATGTACGAAGCGATGGACGCAGGCGCCTTCCCCCACCCCCGCGGCGATCTGCTGGCCAGGCTCAAGAGCGGCTCACCGATGCGCGCCTGCTTCACCGCGAGCACCTCGTCGGCGAGCGGAGTTCCGTTGCTCAGCGTCCGTCATCCGCTGGTGCGCACCGCACAGTGGTGGTACGACCAGCGGCCCGAGCTGCTCCCGCGCTACGGACGGGTACGGCTGCCGGGTCTGCCACCCGGCTCCCGCTATCTGGTGGAGGTCCGGCTGGCGCGTACAGACGGCACACGTTCACGCCGCGAGTTGTGGACCACCGCGGTCGACATCCGAACGTTGCAGGAGGTGCCCGAGGTCGGCACCGCGCTGCTGACCTCTCTCGCCCGCGGCGAACTGACCCACGCCTACGAGCCGCTGCCCGCGGGTATCGACGGGTCGCTCGCCGAGACTCTGGATGAGGTGCAAGCCCTCGCGGCCGTGCAGGAGCACTCGACCAAGCGGCTCTACGAGGCCGAGAACACGCGGCTCGCCGAAGGTCGGCGCGCGACGGTGCGGGACACCTTCCACGTGAAGATCGCGCGGGCCCGTCGTCTAGCCCACGAGGTGGACCACCCCTCGATCCGCCGTCTCCACGAGAGCCGGGTGACTCACCTGGAGACCCGGCGGGACGCCCTCCTGGCACAGATGGAGCGGGACGCCCGCTTCAGTCTGTCCACCGAGACGGTCGTCCTCGTTCTGGTCGAAGGGGACTGACCGGACGCCGCCGGTGGCCAGGTACACACCCGGGCCACCGGCGGGCGCCTCACTGCCACGGATGGGAATACAAGTCGGTGAAGGATGGCCACTGGTGTTCCTGGACGACCTTGCCCACACGCGTCAGACGGATCGCACCCTGCTCTCCCGCCCGGAGCACAGGCCACCGCTCCACCCTGAACGTCATGGGCCGGGCCGTGGAATCATGCACGATCATTTCCCCGTTGAGCCGCAGCGCGAGGGAGAACGCCGTCCTCGGATGAAGTACGACGGGCAGATATGGATGCGTGCTGCCCTCCACCGAGAAGTCCATCGGTTCCCCGTCCACCGCCATCGCCCGGATCCGGGCCTTGGTGACCCTTCCGACGTCCGGCATCCCTCTCCAGTGATGGGCCAGTTCCTCGCGGCGTATGACCTGGTGTGGGGTGTAGAGAGGCTGGAAGGCGGGATAGAGCAGTTCGCTGCGTCGGCCGCCGTCGGAGTCGTCCCACTCCAGCACCAAGTCGAAGCCGGGCCGGGGGAGGTTGAGCCGGTGGTAGTTGTGCACCACCAGGCCTGTCACGACCGACTGCTCCGGCGATTCCAACGCTCTGTCGAACTCCACCGTGGCATGGGGGAACTTCTCTTCGAAAGCCTGCCGTACCAGAGGCACCTGGGACATGCCTCCGGCGAGCAGGACGTGCTGCACGTCGGTCGCCAGTTCCGACAGCGGCATACGGGCCAGACGCGCGATGTCGGGTGTCGTGCGCCTGCGCAGCCGCGCCTCGCACAGAGCAGCCCTGACGTGTTCCAGGGCTTCCTCCATCTGGGGCCGGAAGGCCTCCTCCAGCCGTTGGCGCGTGTACGTGAGCAGCGGCAGGTCGGTGTACCCACCGCCGACGGGAACCGCCTGTTCGGCGTACCGCGTGTCGGAGAGCAGCACCTTGAGCCGTCGAGCCGCCGCCACGAGCAGCGCCCTCAGGGTGGAGGGATCAAGCATCCGGTCCACCGATATGCCCATGACCTCCAGGTCTTGTTCCAGATCCCGGGCGATCCTTAGGTCCAGCGCGTCACCGGCCCTGGCCACACCGCGTGCCGAGAGCACGGTGAGCTCGGGGGCGCTGTCCTGGAGTGATTCGGTGACCTCCACCACGGCGATGTCGAGAGTGCCCCCGCCAAAGTCGAAGACCAGCGTGATTCCGTCGGGCCGGTCCTCGCCAAGTTCCCAGTAGAGACCCTCCGACCAGGCGAGTCCGGCAGCCACGGGCTCGTCGACGATGTCCCCGACGGCCACCGGAATACCCGCGGCCCGGGCCAGAGTGGCAAGCCGCCTGCGCTGCGGTCCGTCCCAGATGGCTGGGCAGGCAAGACGGAAGTGGGCGTCCTCCGTGTCCGCCCCGGCGGCCCTGGCACGCAGCAGCACATGCTCCAGCAGCTGCTTTATCAGAGTGTCCGCCGACTGACGGATCTTGCCGCTCCCCTCCTGGCCAGGAAGCGCGTCGGGCGCCAGGCCGAGGGTTATGCACTGCTTCACGGACCGCAGCGCGGAGGCCCCGGCCGCCGTCTCGGCACCTTCGCCGAACAGGAGCTCACCGGAGCGCGAAACGGAGATCACGCTCGGCATCCAGGCCGTTCCGTGACCGATCGGCACGTTTTCCGGCGTACCACCGGGGAGCCGCTGGCTCACCAAGGTGGTCGCGGTACCGAAGTCGATACCGATCAAGGGCTTGTCGTGCTGCACCGATGTCCTCCATGCACCCTAGCTGCCGGGCTTCGGTCCCGGCAGCGCAAATCAACTGTCCTGCCTACTGCTCGGCCCTGCGGACGATGGCTTGTTCCAGCACGACGGGCCCGGGTTCACGAGGGCCCTGCCACACGAAGCCGGGCCGCTCCACCACTACCCGTGCCGCTGGTCCACCGGGGGCCCGGTGAACCACCGGGTCGTAATCGGTCTCCTCGCCGAGTACGCCGATGTCCAACACCCCGGCCGCTGCCGCGCGCGCCAGTGCCCTCCGATACAGAGCGTTGGCCGGCCCTGCCTCCTCTGCCTCGTGGACCGCCTGGTCCGAGACTTCGGCGAGCACTGCGGCGAGCACGCGCAGCGTGTCGATCCTTGCCTGCCGCAACTGCGCCTGCGACGCCCCTCGTACGGTCTGCCGGGACTGCCGTAGCTCGTCGTCCCGCAGCCGGAGCTGCCGTGTCATCGCCTCGGCCCGCTGAACCGCCTCTTCCTGGCCCCGCTGGGCCGATTCCCACTTGACCTCTGCGGCGTGGGCACGCGCCTCGGCCTCGGCGCGGTGCTTCTCCTCGTCCTCGACACGGAGCCGCAACCGGTTCGCCGCTGCTTCCGCCTCGGCCAGCGCGGCCGACGCGGCCCGACGCTCCCGCTCGTGCTCGGCCCGAGCCACATCGGCGTTGCTCCGTGCCTCGTCCAGCAGGCGGGTCAGGGCCGCGATCTCGGCCTGCGGGTCCCGCTCTGGCTCCTGCTCCGCCTCAGATGCCCCGTGCGAGACGCTTTGTGTCACGTCCTGGGGAGGATCGCTGGCCTCGGTTGCGGCGTCAGAAAGCGCGGTTGTGTCGGCTTCCTCACCTGCGTCGGCAGTAGACACGGCGGCCTGGGCGGCTTCGGCTGCTTCTCGCAGTTCGGCGGGGATGGCCGGATGCTCGGCCACATGCTGGGCCCATTCCAGCACGATTCCGTTCGACTGCTCCCAGATCCGGGGATCCGCCAGCAACGCGTAGGCCCGGGCAGCCATTTCCTCGGCAAAGTCTCGCGACGGAGCGCCATCTTCCTTGGCCCGCTTGGTCAAAGTCCTCCGCAACAGGCCCTTGGCCCTGACCAAGTAGGGGCCCAACCAAGCTTCCTGATTTGGCGCATCCTCCGACTCGGTCTCTACGGACAGCGCTTGTTCGAAACAGTCCATAACGGCACGCAACCCGTTCCGTGCGTGTTCGCCACTCATCAGGCTGGCTGCCTTGTCCGCCGCAGGGCTTGGAATGGGCATCGCAGCCAACGGAACCAGCAACGACACAAGATCGAGGGACGGCGGGATCTCCGCTGCCTTCCTCGCGGCCCGGCTGGGCTCGGTACCGGGGAACGTGATCCGGCCCATTTCGCGCGTTACGTCACCGATGTGCGCAACGGCAAGCAACCGCACGCCTTCGGGCATGCGTTCGGGACGCGGGTCCGCCCACTCCTGCGGCCACTCGGCCACAGGCACGTCGAGTGCATGCGCCGCCAGCCGTTCGTAAGGTGAGAGTTCATGCAGTCCGGCGGACACTACGTCGGACAGTGACTTACGGGTTGTCTCCCGCATCCTGCGCGACTTCTCCGCCAACTCCCGAAGAGCCTCGGACGCTGACAGTTCGCGACGGCGCCTGGCGGGATTACCCCCTTCCCCGACCCATCGCAGGCCCTTCTTCGCGTCCTGTTGGATATGAGGGCTGGCCACGAGCGACTGACGCAGGTCGCTCCACTTGTCGACGAACCCCTGCGTGTTGATCCCCAGGCTCTCGACCTGTTTCCGAAGTGCGGTGACGGTGGTCCGCTCCCCCGTTTCACGGATCAGTTCCGCCAGCACTTTCACAGGGTCGCTCTCGAACTCACCCTGGAGCGCGCTGAGATTGGTGGCGGCCTTGTATCGGATTGTTCCCGGCACGAGAGCCCTCACCGACTCCGGTGCGGGCACAGGCAAATGCTCACTCTCACCCCCCTCCCACTCGATGACGACTTCTGTCTCGTTCAGCGCACGAACGGTACCCACACGACGTACGGCACTGCCGTCGCATTGCTCAACCAAAGATCCGATTTCCACAGCGCGAAACCCTATCGGCCGTCTCCACAGTTCCGGCGGGCGCCAGCCCGTTACTGGCGCTCCTTACGTGTGCTCACCGTCGTAAGCCGCCGTCGTCAGCCCAGCCTGCGGACGCTGTGTGCCCCTCTGCTGGGGGAGGTTCAGGTCCGTCCCCGGTACGGCGAGCTGCTCGACGAGCGTCTCCACAGCCGTCTGCCAGGCGCGTACCTGGGCGTGGCTCGGTCCGAGCTCGTCGTGGTGGTACTTGCAGCCCGTACTGAGTCCGCTCCAGAGGGCGTTGGCACGGTGGGCCAGGACAGGGCCGGCGTAGTGGCGCAGACACAGCAGTTTCGCGCGCATGGTGACCTGACGGAGTCCGGCTTCCTCGGCGGTGAGGACCGCGTCGACGGCGGCTTCAAGGGCGATCCGCAGGGCGTAGGCCGCGCCACGGGCCTGGCCGGCCGGGGTCAGCGGGCCGCCCAGGCCCGCGGTGAGGAGGCTGTCTGCGGTCGCGAGGAGTCTGGCGACGGTGCCGACGCTCGCGCGGTCGGCGGACATCAGGCGTTCACCTCAGACTTGCGGATCCGGTTGGCGAGGTCCTCCACCTTCCTGACGAAGGCGACCGGGTCGTGCGGAAGGAATCCGTCGGGGTGGGCGCCGCGCTGGCACTGGCTGATCAGGGTCGTGCTCTCGCCTCCGTACAGGGCACGCAGGCGGCTTCTGACGTCGTCGTCGGGGTGGACGAGACCGTCGTCGAAGAGGGCGAAGGAGGCGAGCGGGATGAGCCGGTCGGTCTCGTCGATGGCGGCCTGCAGACGCTCGGCGGGCTGTCCGGTGCGGCTCCGACGGATCCAGGCCGCTTCGACGATCGCCTTGGTCAGGGCCTCGCGGCACAGGGACGGCAGGACGTTGCGCAGCGCCGTGTCGGGGCAGCCATCGGTGTGGGCGAGGGCCATGGCGTCGGCGATGGCCTCCTTGACCGGGTCGGTCTCGGGGGTGACGTTCACCTTGGACCTCTCGCCGCGCTCCACCTTCAGCACGGTCACGGGCAGGCCCTGGCTGCGGAAGGCGTGCGGCAGCCGGGTGTCGTGGGTGAAGACGACGACCTGCCGGTCGCGGCCGAGTTCGTCGAGCACCTGGGCCAGGCCGTCGACCTTCGCCGGGTCCATGGACTGCACGGGGTCGTCGACGACGACGAAGCCGAAGGGGCTGTCGGCCGTGGCGGCCCGGGGCAGGAACAAGGAGAGGGCAAGGGAGTGCAGTTCGCCCTGGCTCATGACGCTGAGGGCCGGGGCCTCGGTGTCGTCGACGGTGACGTCCATGATCAGTTTGCGCACGTTGGCCCGCTCGCTGCCGTGCAGGCTGACGGGTTTCAGGTCGACGCTGCTCTGGCGGCGGAGCTTCTCCCAGATCCGCTGCGTGCGGTCGGAGAAGGCGTCGACGCGCAGGTCGCGGATCTCGGTCGTCACCTTCTTGAGCCAGGTGAGGGCGGCGCCAATCTCCGTTCTGCGCGGCTTGGCGGCCTCGGCCTGCCGGGAGAGCTTCGTCCACTCCGCCAGCAGTTCGACGACCGCACGCCAGCGTTCGTCCTTGGCGGCCAGTTCCGCACGCGCCGTCCTGGCCACGACCTCGCACGCGTCCGACAGGGTCACCGCGGCCTTGAACGCGCGCTCGGCGAGTTCGGCGGGGTCGGTGATCCGGCGGCAGTCGCCCCAGGCCCGCCACGGATCGTCGAGCACGGCCGGGACCTCCCGCGGGAGGAGGATCAGGTCGTGCAGGGTCCGCGTCGCGGCCCGCAGGCCGGCCTCCGCCTCGCGCACCGCTTCGGCCTCACGCCGGAGCGCGGCGATCTGCTGCTCGGCGCGCAAGGCCCACTCCCGGTCCAGGACCTGTTCCGTGCCGCAGACCGGGCAGGCCGTGTCGTCGGCATGGCGGTCGCTGTGCCCCAGGGCCGCCTGGAGCAGCTGCGCCCTGCTGTGGGCGTCGGCGGCCGCGGTCCCCTGCAGGTCGTCGACGTCGGCGAGGGCGTACCGCAGTCCGTCGACGGCGGCGCCGACCCGGTCGAGGTCGGGGCCCTCGGCGGCGGCCTCCAGCCGGGCCTCCCGCAGCCGGCCCTCGTCGGCCGTGGGCACACCGGCGATCAGGTTGTCGAGCACGGCGTGGTCGGGGCCGCCCTTCTCCTCCATCGCCAGAAGGGCCTTGAGCGCCCGGTCGTCGTGCCCCACGTCCTCCAGGGCCGCGTGGAGCAGCGGCTTCTTCTCCTTCTCGGCGTTCACGACGGCGTCGAGTTCCTTCTTCGCCGCCGTCAGCCGTCGCGCGGCAGCGTTGAGGTGGTCGAGTCCGAGGATCGCGGCGATGTTGTCGTACATCTCGGACGGCTTGCCATTGATCAGGTTGCCCAGGTCGACGTACGACAGGAACGGCCGGTACGCCCGCGTCACCTCCTCCCAGCCGACCTGCTCCAGCGGGGCGGTGCCGTGTCCCGGCCGTCTGAGCACGGCCTGGGAGTCGGTGAAGGTCTCGCCGGCCCAGGTGCGGGAGAGGGTGCTCGGCGACGGGTCACCCTCGACGGTCACCTTGGCCTCGACGGCGGTCTGTTCGCCGTGGTGCAGGTTGCGCCAGCGGACCGCGCGGTTCGGGTGCTGCGCGGAGCAGTGCGCGTTCGTGCCGGTGAACAGGGTCTCGATGGCCTCGGCGATGCTCGACTTGCCGGAACCGTTGCGGCCGACGACGAGGGTGACTCCCGGCTTCGGCCGCAGATTGAGCCGCGCCTCCGAACCGACGCCACGGAAGCCCTTCACCGTGACCTTCCCCAGGTAGACGGGGCCGGCGGGGGTGTGGGACTCGCGTACGCCCTCGGACTCGCCGAGCGCCTCGCGGATGCGGCTCTTCACCCCGTCGGTGAGCTTCGGATCCCCGGCCAGCCGCGCCTCGACGAGCTGGGGCAGCGGCAGAGCGTTGCTGCGGTGCGTGTGCGTCGCGTCCATGTGGTGCCTCCTGTGGCTTCCGCGCTGACGTGTGGGGGACCGTAGGAGCGAGGCGGGCACTTATGGCTTCACAGAAGCGATAACCCTGGTTATCAAGGAAGTTGGAGCATTTTTCACGCATCGACGAGCGTCGTGTACTCGGCCCAGACCGTCTTGCCCGGGCCGTCCGGGCGCGGGTGCCAGTCCCAGCGGGTCGCGAGGTGCGATACGAGGACCAGTCCGCGGCCGGCCTCCCCCTCACCGGCGACACCGACCGGGGCAGCCGATCCCTGGGCGTGGCGAGGGCGGCGGGGGTGGCGTTCGGTGCGGGTGTCGGTGACCTCGACGCGTACGGTTCGGCCGTCCGGTGCGGCGTGCAGGCGGAGCCGGAAGTCCCGGCCGGGGACATGTCCGTGCCGCACGGCGTTCGCGGTGAGCTCCGCGACGATCAACACGATCGCGTCATGGTGTCCGGTGCCGTACGGAATCCCCCAGGCGTCCAGCCGGACCGCCGCCAGACGACGCGCGAGACGGGCCCCGCGGGGCGTGGACGTGAAGCACATCTCGAAGTCGCGCCCGAGGAGCAGGGGTTCACCGACGGCGCTCCGGGCAGTGGCGGGGCCGGTGGGTTTCTTCGTCATGCATCCAACGGTCCTACCGGTCGCGTAGCGTGACCAGTGGTGACGCTATGACAGACGCGGTTGTACGCGCCCCGCCCGCACGTGTACGCACCGTGCGCCGTTACAGCTTCACCGGCACGGGAGTTGGGTCCAGGAGGCGGTGAGGGCATGGCAGAAAGCAAGGCTGCGGCAGCGGGAGAGCGGACGGTCCCCGGAGCACGTCAGGACGACTCCGACGACGGGGCGGGACGACGCCCCGAGGACGACGGCGCCAAGGGTGTCGTCCTCGCCTTCGGTCAGACCATGAAGACGTTACGGCTGCGCGCGGGGCTGGAACGGGAGGAATTCGGCCGACGGATCGGCTACTCGGCGTCCACGGTCGCGTCGTTCGAGCAGGGGCGGAGGATCCCGTCACCCCGCGCGATCGATCGGGCGGACGAGGTGCTGGGGGCGGGCGGGTTGTTGTGCCTGTGGAAGGAGCAGGTGGAACGGGCGCAGTTCCCGGTGTTCTTCCAGGGGATGGCTGCGTTGGAGAAGGAGTGCCTTGAGCTCCTTATGTACGACACTCATGTCGTCAACGGACTGCTCCAGACTGAGGAGTACATGAGGGCGCTGCTCGCGATGCGACGTCCGCCCCTGGACCTGGAAACCGTCGAGCAGCGAGTGACCTCGCGGTTGGCCCGGCAGGACATCTTGGACCGACGGTCGGCCCCGCTGTTGGGCTTCGTGATGAATGAGGCGGTGCTGCGGCATCGATACGGCGGCAAGGACGTACTGCGAGGGCAGCTGGAGCTCGTCCTCCTCGTCGGTCAGAAGCCAAACGTCGAGATCCAGGTCATGCCGACCGAGTGCGAGGAGAACGCAGGCGTCAACGGCCCGTTCACGGTCGTCACACGCAAGGACGGCAAGAAGTTCGTCTACGCCGAGACGCACACCACCAGTTCTCTAGAGACCGACCCAGAACAAGCAGCTCTCGCCGCCGCCCGCTATGGGATTATCCGGTCACAGGCTCTCAGTCCGCGAGAGTCAACGAAGTTCATCGAAGGGTTACTGGGATCGCTATGAACAACGCTGAGTCCTCGACCGTCGCGTCCGGCCTCGCCTGGTTCAAGAGCAGCTACAGCGGAACCGAGGGCGGTCAGTGTGTGGAGGTCGCACCTGCCAAAGCAGTCGTGCACGTCCGTGACTCCAAGGCCGCTGCCGGACCGGTCGTCACGGTCTCGCGTGAGGCGTGGGCGGGGTTCGTCGGGCTGGCCTCGTCGGAGACGCGCGTCTGACGCTCGCACGGCCATGAAGCCCTGCCGACCGGGGCCTCGGTCGGCAGGGCGCTCAAGGTGAGCGTTGCACCCTTCTCAAGCGTGCCCTACTGGATGCCAAGCCAACTTTCAAACAACATGAGATGTTCACCCACGGCACCCAGCGAGGAAGGGTTGTTCTTGTACCGCTCGGAGAGCGCCACTTCATAGACCTTGTACGCCGGCTTCGCTTCCTTGCCTGCAGCGTCTACGGCCGCAAGCGTCTCGAGTGCCTCCTCAAGATCGCCGTTCTCGGCACTGAACACGAGCCTGGGACAGAGTTCCTCGGTGATGTACTCGCACAACTCCATAAGATGCCGCCCTGCGCGGGTCGCCCGGTCTCGGACGGCGTCCATTCGCGCTTCATGAAGTGCATCTTCGAGGTCGGCCTCGTCACCTTCGTCGCACCAGATCTGCCGTGCAGAAGCCTCCTGTTTCTTGAGTTCCCTCTGGGAGTCACGCAGCAATTCTTCCAGAGTGAGGGTGGGGTGCACGAGCTCTTCGGCTGGCAACTCCGGCAGCGATTCAATTGCTGCCGGATCCGGGAGCGCTGTGCCATCTCGAAGCGCTTGGAGCAAGAGAACCTGACGAAGTATGGGAAGCAAGATCTCGCCGTCAGTGGCTCCGCGGATCTCGTACGTTGAGCATCGCACAGCTGAATAGTCGCAGTCTGCGATGTATCCATCCAGCTCGAACCTCACCTCGGAAACGGTGGAATAAATTCGCCGGATCTCGTCCAGCAGTTCCTCACAAACATCTGAGAGGCGGTCGGCGATCTTGTGTGCCTCTTCCGCCTCACTCACTTGCCGCTCCAGCTTGGCAACAAGGTCGATGAGCTCACTCACGGATCCCCCTGGGATCGAGCAGTTCGTTAGACCATTCCAGTTGTGCAAGATGATGACCACCGCTCACACGCATTCACTTGGCCGGGTTCATCGGACTGACTTCCCCTAAAAGCAATGCGCCCGAGCTTGGTAACCACAAGGGCCCTACCGTCACTCCCTGACGACAGGACCCTTGCATCACTGCTCAGTTGTCCGACAGGCCGTTCTCAGACCACTCATTGGCGAAGTGTTCCATCTGGCGGAGGACCAGGTCGATGGCCTCCTTCTGCTGGTCCGGCGGGTACTTGTTGCGGGCCAGGAGCCGCTTGATCGTGCTGCGCAGGCGGGCGCGGACCGACTCGCGGGCGATCCAGTCCGGCTTGAGCTGGCGGCGGACCTCGGCGACCAGCTCACGGGCGATGCCAGCCAGGACCTCGTCGCCCATGAGCGAGCGGGCCGTGCCGTGGTCGGCGACGGCGTCGTAGAAGGCCAGCTCGCGCCAGTTCAGCGGCGGCTCGAACTTCTCGCCCCGGCGGGCGTCGGCTGCGACCTCCTTGGCCATCTCGACCAGCTTCGCGATGAGTTCGGCGCTGGTGTACTGCTGGCGCATGTAGCGCACCATCAGGTCCTGCAAGCGCTGAGAGAACGTGGCCTGCCGGACGATGTTGTGCCGGGTGACCTCGCGCATCTTCTGCTCGACGAGCCGCCGCAGGGCCTCGGCCGCCAGGTGCGGGGTGTCGCTCTGCTGGAGCTGGGCGACGAGCGCGTCGCTGAGGTGCGTTAGGTCGGCGGTCTCGAGTCCCGCCTCGGCGAACAGATCCGTCACACCGCCGGTCTCCACGACCGATGAGGTCAGCTGGGACAGGTACAGCTCGACGTCGCGGGCCACCGGCAGGCCGCGCGCCTCGCGGTTCATGGCGTCCAGCTTGGCCATGTAGGCGCGGACCTCGACGAAGAACTGGATGTGCCGCTTCCAGGCGGGCCGGTCGGCGAACCGGTCCCCGACGTCCTTCGAGCTGCCGGCCAGCGCCCAGAAGCGCTCCAGACGGTAGGCGTGGTCGCGAAAACGACGGCCCAGGGTCTGGCGCGGATCGTCGAGCTGGTCGGGGTTGTTGCCGGGCGAGAGGGGGTCGAGCAGGTAGTTGGCTGTGCGCAGGGCCGCGTCGACGAACGCCTTGGGGCCGGGCTTGTCGAGCAGGGGCTCCCAGGCGAAGCCGCGCAGGATGCCGGTGAGTACGTCGTATTCGTTGCGCAGTTCGTCCAGTGCGCGCTCGACGTCCTGACCGAGGGTGCGGTCGCGCTGGTCGGCCTCGGTGTACTCGGCGATGGCCTTCTGAAGGTTCTCCGTCAGCGGGGCGTAGCCGACGAGGAGGCCGTCCTCCTTCCCGCGGAAACGCCGGTTGACACGGGCGAGAGCCTGCATCAGGTTGGCGCCTTTGAGCGGCCGGTCCAGGTACATGGTGTGGACCGGCGGGGCGTCGAAGCCGGTCAGCAGCATGCTGTTGACGATGAGCAGTTCCAGCTCGTCGTCGGGGTTCTTGGCCCGGTTGATGACGGCCTTGCGCACACTGTCGCGCAGCGCGTGGGCGAGCAGCTCGGGTGAGTCCTTGCGCGAGTCCGAGGAGAAGACGATCTTCATGACGCCCTTGTCGTGCTCGTCGCTGTGCCACTCGGGCCGCAGCTCGCGCAGGGCGTCGTACACGCGGACGCAGATCTCGCGGGTCGCGCAGACGACCATCGCCTTGCCGGGCGCACCGCCGGCCTCGGAGACACCGACGAACGGCTTCATCCGCTCGCGACGGGCCTCCCAGTGGTCCACCAGGTCGGCGGCGAGGTCCCTTATCCGGGCCGGCGCGCCGTACATGGCGTTCATGGTCGCGACGGCCTGCTCGACGCGGCGGCGCTCGGTGTCGTCGAGGCCGTCGGTGATGCGGTCGGCCTCCTCGTCGATGGTGGTCGGGTCGACATCACGGTCCAGGACGAGCTGGATGACGCGGCTCTCGTGGTAGACCTTCACGGTCGCGCCGTCGTCGGCGGCGCGCTTGAGGTCGTAGACGTCGATGTAGCCGTTGTAGTCGCCCTTGTCGCCGAACACCTCGCGGGTGTTGCGATCGGCCTCCGACATCGGCGTACCGGTGAAGGCGAGCAGCGTGGCGTGCGGGAGCGCGTCGCGCAGGTGGCGGGCGAGGCCGTTGAGGTCGTCGTAGTGGCTGCGGTGCGCCTCGTCGACGATGACGATGATGTTCCGGCGGTCGGAGAGTTTCGGGTGGTCCGTGCCCGACTCCCGCTCCTCCTTCGTCTTGCCGAACTTCTGGAGCGTGGTGAAGAGGATCCCTCCCGTCCTCTTTGCCACGAGCTCCTCTCGGAGTTCGGCGCGGGTGACGACCTGCTTCGGCGTCTCCGGGAGGATCTCGCTCTCCAAAAACGTGGTGTAGAGCTGGTCGTCGAGATCGGTGCGGTCGGTGACGACCACAACCGTGGGGTTCAGCAGCGCCGGGTCCCTCATCACCATGGTGGTGGTGAGGACCATCTCCTCCGACTTGCCTGAGCCCTGCGTGTGCCAGACGACGCCTGCCTTGCCGTCGATCGCCGAGGCGGTACGGACGGCGTCGGCGGCGCGCGTGACCGCGTGGTACTGGTGCGGCTTCGCGATCCGCTTCATCCGCTTCGACGGCACGAAGTTGATGAAGGAATGGACCAGTTGAAGGAAGCGGGGCTGCGTGAACAGGCCGTGGATGGCCAGGTTCTGCCCCGACTCAGCGAACCCGTCCGCCGTCAGCGGGTCGACGCGGGCGCCGAACTCGTCCGTGTTCCAGGGCGCGAAGTGCTCGTACGGGGTGAAGGGCGTGCCGTACTTCGCCGTGATGCCGTCAGACAGCAGCACGATCGCGTTGTAGCGGAACGCGGTCGGGAACTCCTCGACGTAGCGCGCCACTTGGGCGTGGGCCGTCTGGAGGGTGGCGTCCTCGTCGCCGGCACGCTTCAGCTCGATGACGGCGAGGGGCAGGCCGTTGACGTAGAGCACGACGTCGAAGCGGCGGTGCTTCTCGCCGTCGATGACGGTGACCTGGTTCAGGACGCGGTAGGTGTTCGCGTCGGGGTCGGCCAGGTCGAGAAGGCGGATGGTGGGGTTGTGCTCGGCGCCGAAGTTGTCGGTGTAGGTGACCGAGCGTATGCCGGAGGTGAGGAAGCGGTGGGCGGTCCGGTTCTCCTCGTAGGTGTCCTGCGAACCGGGAGTCACGGCAGCGGCCACGGCGTCCCGTACGGCGTCCGGGGGCAGCTCCGGGTTCAGCCGCTCGATCGCCTCGTGCAGGTCCGGGTAGAGGATCAGGTCGTCCCAAGACTTCCGGTGCCCGGACCCGGGCGCGAACTCGTTACCGCCGGCTGGCACCCAGTCCAACTCGGCAAGCTCATCGAGCGCGAGCACCTCCCAGTCGGCCTCGGTGGGACGGCGGTCCGCTCTGTCGTCGACGTGCGTGTTCCCGTCCTGCGGTGCGGTCACGTGGCATCCTCGACAATCTTCTCGGCGTCCATGATGCGGAGACGGCCGGACATGAGCTGGGGAAGGAGGGTGTCGCGGAGGGTGGACAGGGTGCGAATCTCCGCTTGCAGAGACCTGATGTGGGCGAAGGCAGAGGAGGCTTCCCGACCGAAGCTAGCCAAGGCGTCCGCATCAGGCCGGTTCACCTGATAATTTGCAGCATCCGCCGCGCTGACCCGCTGACGCCCGGACGTGCCGACCATGTTACGGATCGCGTGCTCGCGGAATCTGCTGTCCCGGGCCAGGAAGTAGCTGAGTTCGCTGGGCACTCCGGACAGTGAGCGCACGACGATGAACTCGGTCGACCCAAGGCCGACTTCACCATCCTCCATGAAGTCGACGTAGCCTGTTTTGCCATTTTCCAGGCAGGGGGTGATGCGAGCAAGAAGCGTGTCACCGTTCATGAATCTTGGACCGGACTTGGGTGCCCTACGTGTCCAAGCGGGAATACTGAATCGGCCGGTCTGCAGTGCCGCCATATCCACGTAGATGGGCTCATCCAAAGATGGCTTCGCAAGCTTCGGGTTGAAGGCCACAAGGTCTGTAACAGGTACAGCCATTTCAGGGTCCGGCTCATCTGCCAGGCCCAACTCTGCATAGCGGCACAGCAGCAACTGCTCGTACGTGGTCGCAATGCGCTCGTTGACGGCGATCTTGTCATCCAGTGCGCCCAACACCAGGCCAATCCGTCGCTGTTCTTCGACAGCCGGAATCGCCGGAATCCGCAAATCACGCACCTGCGCCACTCGCAAGTGCGCCACCGTAGACCCCGAGGCCTGAGAATGCAGGAGTTCCTGGAGCCTGGGGCTCAGTAGGAAATAGTGAAGGAACCGCGAGTCAGAACGCTGCGGATCGGGTCTAAGCAGCATTGTCCGTTGCCCAAGGCAGAGTCTCATGCCCTCTTCCACACGGCCGACTCTCCCCACAGGAGCCTCGCGAGTCAGAACTACATCGCCAGGTTGCGGCACCGCACGCGCAGTCCACACCTCGAAGGTAGCGGCATTGACCGGTTTGGCTTCCGCCAACCGAATGCGCCCATCGATGATGTTTGGAGTCCCAATTGCGAACCCGGCAACCTCTTCACCCAGCGCGGCTACTGGCGGTGTTCGGTTCTTGCAGTCCACTACCAGGGTACAGAGATCAGCGAGAGTCATCATCGGAGTCCCTCCAGCTGCGCTCGCACCGTCTTCTCGAACTCCGCCGACTTTTCGAACAGCTCGTACAACTCCTCCGTCAGCGTGCTGATCCGCTCAGCAAGAGTCCCCGCGTCCTCTTCCTCCGTCGCCACGGCCCCTACGTACCGCCCCGGCGTCAGCACGTACCCGTGTTCCCGAACCGTCTCCAGATCGGCCGAGTAGCAGAAGCCCGGCTCGTCCTCGTATGTCAGACCAGCCTCGCGGGCCGACGGCGTGCCCCGCCACGCGTGATACGTGTCGGCGATCTTCGCCAAGTCATCCGTCGTAAGGATGCGTTCCGTCCTGTCGACCATCTCGCCCAGCCCCCGGGCATCGATGAACAGGATCTCGCCCCGCCGGTCGTCCAACCGCCTTGCACCCTGAGGGGACTTGTCGCGGGACAGGAACCACAAACACGCCGGGATCTGCGTCGTACGGAACAACTGCGACGGCAGCGCCACCATGCACGCCACCAAGCCGGCCTCCACCAGCGCCGCGCGGATCTCTCCCTCGCCACTCGACTGCGAGCTCATCGACCCGTTCGCCAGCACGATGCCAGCCGTACCCCGCTCCCCCAGCTTCGAGATCATGTGCTGGAGCCAGGCGTAGTTGGCATTGTTGCGCGGCGGGACGCCGTACCTCCAGCGCGGGTCGGTCTCATCCCTCGCCCAGTCCTTGATGTTGAAGGGCGGGTTGGCCATCACGAAGTCGGCCTTGAGGTCCGCATGCTTGTCGTCGGCGAAGGTGTCGCCCCACCGGGAGGCAAGGTTGCCGTCGATGCCGTGGATGGCCAGGTTCATCTTGGCCAGCCGCCAGGTGCGCTCGTTCAGCTCCTGGCCGTAGACCGCGATGTCGGCCTTGTGGCCGCGGCCTCGGTGCGCCTGGATGAATTTGCTCGCCTGCACGAACATGCCGCCCGAGCCGCACGCCGGGTCGTACACCCGACCCTCGTACGGCTCCAGGATCTCGACGATCAGCCGGACGACAGAGCTCGGCGTGTAGAACTCGCCGCCCCGCTTGCCCTCGGCACGGGCGAAGTTACCGAGGAAGTACTCATACACCTCGCCGAGCAGATCCTGGGCCGGCCGCCCCTCGCTGCCGCCGAAGCGCGCGTCACTGATGAGGTCGACGAGTTCGCCGAGCCGCTTCTGGTCGACGCGGTCCTGGTTGAAGATCTTCGGGAGGACGCCGGTGAGAGAGGCGTTCTCCCGCATGATGGCGTCCATCGCCTCGTCGAGGAGCTTGCCGACGCCCTGGGCCTTGGCGTTGGCAGCGATCCAGGACCAGCGGGCGGTCTCCGGGACCCAGAAGACGTGAGCCCCGGTGTATTCGTCGCGGTCCTCCAGGAATTCGCCGATCTGATCCTCGGAGATGCCGTCCTTGGCGAGCTCCTTGGCCAGCTCCTGCCTGCGCTCCTCGAAGGCGTCCGAGACGTACTTCAGGAAGATCAGACCGAGCACGAACTCCTTGTACTGGGCGGCGTCGATGGAGCCGCGCAGCTTGTCGGCCGCCTTCCAGAGGATGTCCTGGATCTCTTTGGCCGTGGAGGCTGTGAACAGCTCCGCCTGGTCGGCGGGCTTCTTCTGGCGTGGTGGCATCGGGTGGACCGTCTCCTTCAGTGGGCGTCGATATCAGCGGTGGCGTGCGGGAGGTGCTGGATGGTGAGCGTGCCGTCGGCCATGCCGGCCGCCATCACGCGGGTCAGGTCGTCGAGGGCTGCGGTCTGCTGCCGCAACAGCTCCGCCCTGTCCTCGATCTCGGCGAGTACGGCCTCGTAGAGGTCGGCCTCGGCGCGGCTCAGGTCGGGGACGACGAAGTCCTCGATACGCCGGGACGCGCGCACGGCACCGCTGGTGCGGGCGTGCTCGGCGGCAGCGGCACGCAGTAACGAGGCCAGCACCCGGGGCCGTACGGGCGGATCGGCGTCCGGGTGCACCCGCAGGACGCGGGCCGGGGCCGCGACCAGAGAGAGGCCCTCGGTGTCGACGTACACGCCGAAGTGCGGGTGGGCGGTGACGACGAGGTCGCCGGGCTCGGTGAACTGGGCGTGTCCGTAAGCCGTGAGGAAGATACCTCGGTCCATGCGGCGGCTACCGATTCGGGCGGTGCCGAGGATCTCCTCGGGGGTGAGGACCGTGTAGTGGCCGTCGCGGGTGAGGTGTTCGGGGGCGAAGCGGTGACCGGGGCGGCGGCGCAGACGGTGGGAGCGCAGGAGGCAGGCGACGGACGTACGGCGTACCGGCTGGCTCTCGGGGCGCAATTCCGCCTGGGCGTGCAGCCGGAGTTCGCCCGTGCGCGAGCGCTCCTGAAGCTCGCTCAGGCGGCGTTCCAGGTCGGAGATGACCGCCGGGCGTTCGACGACCGTGCGCGTGTGGCGGGACGCGAGCGTGCGGTGCTGAGGAGTGAACGCGGCGCCGGGGCGGTCGTCGAGGACGGTGCCGCGGACGATGGTGGCGTGGCGGGGTTCGTGGCGCGCGTCGAGGGTCCAGCCAGAGGTGCGCCAGATGGCTATGTCCTCGGCGAGGGTGTCGAGGACGGGCTCGGTCAGCGGCTGGGCGGAGTAATCGGCGAGGAGGACGAGGCCGGTGCGCTCGTCCGCGGGGACGCGGGCGAGGAGCCAGACCGCCGTACGGTAGCCGGGGCGGAAGGCGTACGCGCCGTCGGGCAGACTGATCGCGGCCTTCAGGAGGCCCGGTTCGAGGAAGGAGCGGCGCAGACGGTCGGCGTCGCCGTGCCGGGCGAGCGGGCCGGTGAGGACGTCGGCGGGGCCGAGGACGACCGCGGTGGAGCCGGTGTCGAGGTAGTCGGTCAGAGCGGCGACCCGGTCCAGGACGGCCTTGGGGTCGCGGGTCTCGGCGGCCTCGTACGGAAGGGCGCAGACGAGCAGGTCCGGGTCGCCCCACTCGTCGACAGACAGGTCGTCGCCGTCGACCACATCGAGCCGGAACTCGTACACCCCGCGCACCAGCATCCGCCGACGGACCAGGCGTACCCGGGCCGGGTCGGGGTCGGCGGCCAGGTAGGTGTGGCCGGAGTCCTCGGCGGCCCGGTCGTGCAGGGCGGCCGGGAAGTCGCCGGCGCGGGCGTACGGGACGGCGATCACCGAGCCGTCGTGGAGGGTGCCGGCGCCGGACAGGGCGGCGAGGGCGCGGACCACGGCCGGGCTGGGCTCGTCGGCGGTCAGGTCGCGGGAGCCGAGCCGGTGGCGGGCCTGGAGGATCCAGTCGAAGGCCTCGGCGGGGTTGTAGGCGGCGTCGATCAGTTCGTCGGCGAGTGCGGCGAGCGCCGGGCCGGTGCGGTCCGGGTCGGGCAGGGCGCGCAGTTCGGAGACGAGGAAGCGGTCCTCGGGGTCGAGGTCGGCGGCCTGCTCCAGGACCGTTTCCCAGGGGCGGCCGTCGGCAACGGGGGCGTCGAGCTGCTGGTGCAGGCAGACCAGCGAAGTCAGCGCACTGATCAGGACGGGCGCGGGCAGCGACGGGGTGCGCCAGGCGGCCAGGGTGTGCAGGGCGAGTTCGGCACGGAGCCGACGGGCCTCGGTGTTGCCGCGGCCGGTCGAGGCGAGCCAGTCGACGACGGCACGGGCGTCGAACAGCGGACGGCCGTCCTCGTGGGCGACTGGTGAGGGAAAGTCAGGGTGACGGCGGGCCCAGGTGGTGGGAACCGGGCGCTTGACCTGGGCGAGGGCGGCGATCTCGGCGTACGTGATCCGCCAGGCCGACGTTTCGGGCAGGATGACGGAGGGCGTCTTCGCGGCCGTGTGCGTCGTCATCGGACGTGATTCCCCCTCTTCCCTCGGGCCGTCGGAGCCGGCGTCGCCGCCTTCGTGGTGCGCGGTCCGCCCCCTTCGGCGGGGCGGACGTCAGCAATCTATCGCTCTCGCGGACGGTCGAGCACAGCCCAGCTGATAATAGGGGTTATCAGCGATGTATGAGTGCGTAACCCGGAGCGGCAGGCACCTTGTGGTGGCCAAGTGACACGACGCCACCGGAGGTCCCCGCGATGAGCCACACGCCCTCGATGCCGCCCGCCAGCCCGCAGTTCCCCGGCCCCGGCGGTGTACCGGGTGGGGGCGCCGCGCCGGTCTTCCCGCCGGCCGATGGCGGGCAGCCCTTCCCGGGACAGCCGACGGGTCCGAAGCCGTCGCGGCGCAAGGCCTGGCTCACCCACGGCGCGACCGCGTTCGTCGCGCTCATGGTCGGCGTCGGCATCGGCGGCGAGGACTCCGGCGGTACGGGCGGCTCCGCCGCTCCTGCCCCGGCGGTCACCGTCACCAGAACCGCGGCCGCTCCCGCCGGCGGTGAGCCCGAGCCGGCCGTGACCGTCACCGAGAAGGTCAAGGTCACGCCCAAGCCGGCCAAGAAGCCGGGGGCAGCCACCACCGTGGAGGGCGACGGCCAGTACCTCGTCGGCGAGGACATGCAGGCCGGCACCTACAAGACCGCCGGCCCCGACAAGAGCGGTCTCATCGACAACTGTTACTGGGCCCGCACCAAGGATGCCTCCGGGGAGTTCGAGGCGATCATCGCCAACGACAACCCCCAGGGCCAGGGGCGCGTGACGGTCAAGAAGGGCGAGTACTTCGAGACCAACGGCTGCCAGGAGTGGACCAAGGTCGGCTGACCAGCTGCCGTACACGCCGCCGCGCTCGTGGGGGGACGCGGCGGACCCGGGGTGGTCGGCCCGGCCGAGACCGGGCCGGCCGCTCCGTCCCCTCCCCCGTTCCTCTCTCCGCCACCCGCCCGACGTGAACAGGAGGGTCCGCCGATGGGCCGTCGTTCTCCGCTCGCCCACGCACCCCGCCCCGCTCTCCGGAGCCCTCGACAAGTGCACTTCGACGACGCGGTCAAGGCCGTCGGCCGGACGCCGATCGTGCTCGCCACGGACGCCTCCGTCACCGCCGACAAGGTGGGCACCGGCTACCTCGCCACCACCGGCGAGACCGGACTGCGCGCCCACGTCTACCCGCGGTACCTCACCACGCCCCGCGTCCGCGTGGTCGTCAGCGAACTCCGGGCCGTGTACTGGGGGTTGCGGCGGATCTTCGCGGCGCACCCCGGGCGGCCCGTCGAGGTGCGCGTCGACAACCTCGACGCCCTGGCCCTCCTGCACGCGTGGCAGAACGGCGGCGACCGGATGCCGGACGGCTACGAGACCCGGCTGCGCTTGCAGGGCCGCCGCCCCAGCCTCGTCAAGCTGCAGATGTACGCGGAGTACACGCCCGGCCTGACCTTCGTCCACGAGAAGGCCCACGTCGGCAACCCGCTCAACGAGGCCGCCGACTCCCTGGCCAAGCTCGGCCTGCGCTCCCTGCACGGCAGGGTTCCGGCGACCGAGATCCCCCGGCTGGTCCCGCTCTGGGCGAGCGGAGCGCTGGCCGAGTACCGGCGGGACCGAAGCCGGGGCTGAGCCCCGTCTCGCCTCGCCACGCCCTTCTCCCGTCACACCTCCCTGCCTTCTCGCCCCGAGAGGAAGTTCCGCGATGTCCGTCCCCGAACAGCAGTCGCACACCCCTCCCCCGGCCACGGTCCCCGAGACCGCCTGGACGGCGGCCGAGGAGCTGGCCCCCGCGTCCGCCGAGCCGGTGCCCGCCCTGCCCGACCACCCGCCCACCGCGTCCACCCCGCCCGCTCCGTCCGCTTCCCGCTGGTCGCGGCTGTCGCGCGGCGCCGTCCTCGCGATCGGCACCGGCCTCGGGGCCGCCGTGGTGGGAGCCTGCTGGGCGGGAGTGTCTCTGACCGACGGCGCGGAGGAGACGTTCGGCACCGACGGGACGCTCACCGTCAGCGGGATCGGCCTGGGTCTCGACTCCGGCGCTCTGTGTTCCGGGACGGACGGCTACTCCGACATCGACTTCGGCACCCAGGTCAGCATCACCGACGCCGCCGGCACCCTCGTCGCCAAGGGCGATCTGGGCTTCGGCCGGAAGACCGAGCTGGGCTGCGAGTTCCCGTTCACGGTCGACGACATCACGCCGGGGTCGAAGTTCTACACGGTCGAGGTCTCCCACCGCGGCGGACTCACCAAGACCGAGGACGAACTGCGCGCGGGCGGCCTCGCGTTCACCCTCGGCGACTGAACGGCCAAACGGCTCGGGGCAACTGCTCAGTTCCTTCCCGGCGTATCCCCGTTTCTTTCGGAACTTTTTACTGAACGATCTACCCCACCCTCGTGTCGGCCGGTAGAGCACCGTGGCCCTGACGATCACAGTCAAAAAGGGAGAACCTCGATGAGCACGTACGCCGGTCCACCCGTCGACGGCGCGCCCCCGATGAGCACCTACGAGAGGCAGGTATGGGACACGCTCAACGAGCACTGGCAGCGCCGCAACAACCGCCGCGGCCTGCCGAACCGGGCGAGAACCGCGCTCGGTCGCACTGGTGAGGTCGCGGGAAACGCCGCGAGACGGGTCAAGGACGCCGTGCCGGAGGTGGTCGTGGAACCGATCCGTCGCACAGGCGCCGCGGTCGCCGAAACGGCCGTGCGACCGGCGCTCGCACGCGCGGCAGCGCTGCTTGAGTTGGTCAACGACTCGGCCCTGGAATTCAACGACCCGAAGAACGTGGAGAAGCTCGCCCGCAAGCGAGGCTTCGACATCGACAGTTTCACCGAACTGCGACAGCAGGACCTCAAGGTCTGCGACCGGCTGCTGACCCGCAACACCCTCACGTGGCGGGCTGTCGGCGTCATCGAAGGCGGCGCCATGGGCATGCTGGCTACGATCCCCATCGTCGGCACCCTCACCGCGATGACAGCGGACATCCTCGCCGTCCAGGTCATGAGCATGTCGATAGCGGCACGCATCACGTACTCCCACGGTTACGACGCCAAGGACCCCAAGGAGCAGGACTTCATTCAACGCCTGGTACAGCGGTCCTTCATGGAACAGGCGACCAAGGTCAAGCCGATGTGTCACACCGTACGGGCGGCGGACGCGGTCAAGGGACGCGTGAACTGGTCGCAGAAGCTCCGCAACGACCACCGTCTCCTGGCCGCCCTGGAGAAGCTGATGCAACAGCTGGGCCCGGCCGGCTCCAGGGTGCCGGTCACAAACGTCGCCAAGGCCGTGCCGTTCGTGGGTGTCTTCATCGGTGCCAGCGTGAACGGTGCGGTCCTCGGCAGGGTGGCCACCGACGCCCAGCGGTACTGCCAGACCCGCTTCTTGTGCGACAAGTACGGGCTGCCGCTGCCGACTGCACTGGCGACCGGCTGGGACGACGACCTCCAGACCGAGGCCACGTAAGCGGTAGCCGGTGTCCACGATGCAGCCTCTGCGGTTCCCCATCGGGAATTCCAAGCTCCTTGCAGAGCTCTGCGACGTTCGATATCGAGCTGCCGAGTGAATCGTCCCGGCTCGGACGGAAGCTCCGGACTGTCGCAAGAATTGGGCGGAGTCGAGTTGCAAAAATGGCCCTGCCCCGGGTAGATACCCAGGTCAGGGCCATGAAGGCAGACGAGTCGGGCTGTACGCCGGGTTCTGTCACCCGGTCGCCTCGCGGCGGCCGGGGAGACGGCCATCCATCTAGGGCCGGCGTTGCCGCCGGCCTCGTGCGGTCTACCCGCGGACTCGGGCGGGCAGCCCTCGAACGTCCGCGCAGAAGCACCGGGGTGCTTCCTTTTGACCTTGCTCCGGGTGGGGTTTACCTAGCTGCCCAGGTCGCCCTGGGCACTGGTGGTCTCTTACACCACCGTTTCACCCTTACCGGGGACCGAGGTCCCCGGCGGTCTGTTCTCTGTGGCACTGTCCCGCGGGTCACCCCGGGTGGCCGTTAGCCATCACCCTGCCCTGTGGAGCCCGGACGTTCCTCGGGAAGCCCCTAAGGGGACTCCACGCGGCCGTCCGCCCGGCTCGTCTGCCGTGTGGACCATGCTACCGGGCGCCGGTCCCTCTTCGGTCCCGCCGCCGTCGCCAGCACCGAGCCCGCCAGGATCAGCAGGAAGGCGGCCAGGACCCCGGCCGTGAGGCGCTCGTCCAGGAAGGCCGCGCCCGCCGCCACCGCGACCGCCGGGTTCACGTAGGTGATGACCGTCGACCGGGTCGGGCCGACCTCCTTGATGAGTTCCAGGAAGGCGACGAAGGCCACGGCCGTGCAGATCACGCCCAGGCCCGCCAGAGCGGCCAGGACCTCGGCCGAGGGCATCGCGGCGGGCCGGCCGGCCACGGCGGCGGGGGCGTAGACCAGGGCGGTCAGGGTCAGGCAGGGGGTGATGAGCTGGAGGGTGGGGATGTCCTTCAGGCGACGGGCGGCTATCAGGGGGGCGGTGGCGTAGCCGATCACGGTGAGCAGCACCTCGGCGAGGGAACGGGCGTCGCCGCCCGTCAGGTGCGGGACGGTGAGGACGCCGACGCCGGCCAGACCGAGGACGAGACCCGCGATCCGGCGTACGCCCAGGACCTCCGCGTCGCCGAAGAAGCGGGCCGCGAGGACGCCGACGATCGGGACGCCCGCGATCAGCAGTCCTGCGGTGGAGCTCGACAGATGCCGTTCGGCGTCCGTCAGCGTGAACCAGGGACCCATGATCTCGATGCACGCGAAGGCCAGCATGGGTGCCCAGTGCGCCCGGACGGTGCGGATCAGACCGCCCTGCCGGATCGCGAAGGGCAGCAGGAGCAGCGCGCCGAGCGCACAGCGGGCGAACACCACCGTGGCGGGGGACAGGTCCTCCACCGCCACCTTGATCAACAGATAGGGGATACCCCAGACCACTCCCATCAGGGAGAACAGAAACCAGCCGCGTGCAGTCATACGGCGAGTGTCGGCCCGGTCAGCGCCGGCTGTCTTGAACGCTGTTGCGGTACGCCGCCGGGGTGACCCCCAGCACCCGGCGGAACCACCGGGTGAGGTGCGCCTGGTCGGCGAAGCCCACGAGCGGGGCGACCTCGGCCGGGCGCAGCCCGGACTCCAGCAGGCCGCGGGCGCGGGCCACCCGGTACTGGGCGAGCCAGGCGTACGGCGGCACCCCCGTCGCCGTACGGAAGGCCCGCAGCAGCTGGTAGCGGGACAGGCCCAGGCCGGCGGCGAGGTCGGCCAGGGAGGGCGGGGCGAGGAGTTCGTCGGCGAGCCGGTCCCGCACGATGTGCGCGACCCGGTCGGCGCCGGGGACCGTGTCGTCGGCCGCGCGGGCCGTGGAGTGGCGCCGGGCCAGGGCGGTGAGCAGCCAGGGCAGCCGGGACTCGGTCTCCAGCGGGTCGGGGCAGGTGCTGAGCTCGGTGTGGGCCAGGCGCAGGGCCGCGGCCAGTTCGGGGTCGTCGAGGACGGGGTCGCGGAAGTGCGGCAGGCCGGTGCCGAGGACGCCGTCGGTGAGCAGGGACGGCAGCGCGTACAGGGCCCGGTAGGCGTAGCCGTCGGTGCTGTTGGCGGGCCCGCCGGTGTGCATCTCGCCCGGGGCCAGGACGACGATGGCGCCCGGTCCGTTGCGGATGTGGCCGCCGCGGTAGTCGATGATCTCGGAGCCTCCGACGCAGACGCCGACGGTGAACTCCTCGTGCGCGTGCGGGGCGTAGACGTGCTTGTCGAAGGAGGCGGTCAGGAGATCCAGGGGTGGCCCGCAGCGGCCCAGCCGCGTCCGTGTCCACAGCGCTTCCTCGGCCACCCGGCGCCCCCTTCTTCCGTCCCGCGGCACCCCCATGGCTGCCCGTACCCGTCCCCTGGCGATCCCTCGGCCGCCCTGCGGATGGTGCAACGTCCGCGCGTGGCGGATCCATGCCGCTGCGGGGGCGCGGTTTCGGGGAGGACGGTTTCGGAGCGGTCGCCGGGGTGCGGCTCCGGTGCGCCGGGCGCGGCACGTCGGTGCGGCGCGCCCGGTGTCAGCCGCTCCGGAGGCCCGCGACCGCCCGCTCCAGCGCGTCGAAGGCGGCGTCCACCCGGGCCCGGTGGTCGTCGGCGAGGTCGGCCGCGCGCTCGCCCGCGAGCAGTCGGGTCGCGGAGGTGAGGTAGACCGTCCGGTAGGCGGCGACGGTCAGGGCCGCGACGAGGCGGGGGTCGGCCAGGTCCGGGGCGGTCTCGGCCAGCGCCGCCGCCAGCGCCTGCTCCACCTCCTCCACGCCCTCCCGGGCCCGGGCGCGCAGCGCGGGCGAGTCCACGACGATCCGCCAGAAGCCGGGGAACCGGTCGCCGACGGCGGACAGCGGGTGGTGTCGGTCGAGGAGCGCCAGCACCAGGCGGCGCAGCGCGGCAAGGGGGCTCTCGCCGGGGCCGCGTCGCCGTACGGCCTCGGTGAACAGCTCGACGGCCTCGGGGATGCGGTCGAGGAAGAGGTCCTCCTTGCGCGGGAAGTGGTTGAAGACGGTCATGGCGGAGACGTCGGCGGCGCGGGCGATCTCGGCGACGGTCACCTGGTCGAAGCCGCGCTCCACGAAGAGCGCGGTGGCGAGGTCCGAGATCCGCTGCCGGGTGGCCCGCTTCTTGCGCTCGCGCAGGGACGGCGCGGTCCCGCCGCGCGCGCCCTCGTTCTCTTCCGTCGGCTCGGGCTCAGTCGTCACACGAAGAGTGTAGCGAATACAAAGTTTTAGTGACTACAGTGAAGGTGTGAGCGAGGCACGGACACACTTACGCGGCCGGGAGGCGGACATGAGCGAGGCGGTCATGAGCGAGGCGGTCATGAGCGATTACGACGTGGTGGTGGCCGGGGCGGGGCCCGCCGGACTGATGCTGGGCTGTGAGCTGGCACTCGGCGGAGCACGGGTGCTGATCGTCGAACGGCTGACGGAGGTCGACGAGACGATCAAGGCGGGCGCGATCAACGTCCCCACCTCGGTGGCGCTGGACCGACGGGGTCTGCTGCCCGCCCTGACCGCGGTGCAGGAGCGGGCGATGAGCGGCTTCCGGGAGTTCATGCGGCAGCGCGGCGACGGCGGGAACGCCTCGCCGCCGCCGAGGTTCGCCGGGCACTTCGCCGGGATCATGCTGAGCGGCGACCTGCACGACGACTCCGACCCGGCCTTCGCGGACCTCGGGCCGGCCGGTGACGTCGGCCTCGTCCCGCAGGCGGCCCTGGAACGGCTGCTCGCCGGGCACGCGGACGGCCTCGGGGTCGAGCTGTGCCGGGGCCTCGAGCTGACCGGTTTCGACACCGACGACGGGGTGACGATACGTCTGGCGCCCGTCGACGGGACGGCGCCCCGGACGGTCCGCGCGGGCTGGCTGGTCGGCTGCGACGGCGGCCGCAGCACCGTGCGCAAGCTCGCCGGGTTCGACTTCCCCGGCACCGCCCCGGAGATCACCGGCTATCAGGCCATGGTCACGATGACCGGCGCCGAGGGGCTCGGGAGCGGCTGGCACACCACGGCCACCGGTACCTACGCCCACGGTCCGATGCCCGGCCGCGTCCTCGCCGTCCGCTTCGACGGGCCGCCCGTGGACCGCGACGCGCCCGTCACCGCCGAGGAGCTCCAGGACGGCCTGCGCCATGTGTCCGGCGTCGACGTCACGGTGACCGACGTGCGCACGGCGACCCGCTTCACCGACAACTGCCGTCAGGCGAGCAGCTACCGCGCGGGCCGGGTGCTGCTCGCGGGCGACGCGGCGCATGTGCACTCGCCGTTCGGCGGGCAGGGGCTGAACCTCGGCATCGGGGACGCGATGAACCTCGGCTGGAAGCTCGCCGCGGTGGTGCGCGGGTGGGCCCCGGCGGACCTGCTGGACTCCTACACCGCCGAACGGCATCCGATCGGCGCCTGGGTGCTCGACTGGACGCGGGCCCAGATCGCGCTGATGCGCCCCGAGTCGCACGCGCGCGCCCTGCACGCGGTGGTCACCGACCTCGCGGGGACGGTCGACGGCACCACCCACCTGGTCAAGAAGATCTCCGGCGTCTGGCAGCGCTACGACCTGCCCGGCGGTCATCCGCTGGTCGGACGGAGCGCCCCCGACCTGGAGCTCGCCGACGGCGGCCGGCTCGCGGACCGGCTGCACGGCGGGCGGCCGCTGCTCCTCGACCTCGCCGACGACCCCAAGCTGCGGGCGCGCGCCGACGGCCACGGCGACCGGGTCGACGTCGTCACCCTCGGCTGCGCCGCCCGGCCCGACCTCGCGGGGCTGCTGGTGCGTCCGGACGGGTACGTCGCCTGGGCGGCGGACGGCGGCACGGCCGACGGGGACGGCCTCGCCGACGCGCTCACCAGGTGGTTCGGCGAGCCCTCCGCCTCCTGACCGGGGCGCACCGCGGCACGGGCGGGCGTGGCGCGGCGGGGACCGCCGAGGACGGCGGCCGTCAGGGACGGCGGCCGTCAGGGACGGCGAGGCGTCAGGGACGGCGAGGCGTCAGGGACGGCGAGGCGTCACGCCGGGGCGAAGCGTACGTCCGGGGCGAGCGGGTCGGCGTGGGTGAGGCGGACCCTCAGCCGCTCCCCCAGCGGCAGGGGCTCCCCCCTGCCGTCCTCGATCCGCCCGACCACCGCCGGGTCCGCCAGCCGGACGGTTCCCACGGCCGGCCGGTGCTCCTCGACGTCCACCACACAGCCGTCGAAGACCTCCCCGACCCGGTCGGCGAGCACCGCGGCCTCGACGATGTCGACACAGGCCCGCTCCACCTCGGCCGCGCGTCGGCTGCCGTCCCGCATCCGCGCGGGCAGCGCGTCCAGGGCGGCGAGCACCCACTCGGGCGGGGCCTGGCCCGCGCCGGCCGCGAGACAGAGCTCCGAGGCGTACCGGTCGGCGAGCCGACGCAGCGGGGCCGTGCAGTGGGCGTAGGGCGCGGCGACGGCCGCGTGGGTGGAGACGGCGGGGAGGCCGCCGTCCCGGAACACCGTGTAGCCGGCGCCGCGCAGCAGGGTCGTGCACTCCTGGAGGAAGGCCGCGTGCCGCGGCAGGTGCGGGTCGAGGGAGCGGACGAGCGCCGCGTACGAGACATGGTGCGGCCACTCGATGTGCAGGGCGTGCGCGGTACGGCGCAGCCGGCCGACAGCGCCGTCCGGCGCGGCGGGCAGGGTGCGCAGCACGCCGGTGCCGTACATCAGCATCAGGTCGGCCGCCGTCATGCCGGTGAGCAGGGAGATCTGGGCGTTCCAGGTCTCGGCGGGGAGCGGGGCGCGGTAGGTCGGCTCGTAGGCGTGGTCGTGCCGGACGATCTCCTGCTCGGGCACGTCGAGCGAGATCCCGCCGCGTTCGGCCTCCAGCCGTGCGCGCAGCCGTCCGACGGTCTCCAGCAGCGCGAGGGGCTCCTCGGCTGTGCCCTCGTCGATCCGCTGCTGCGCGCCCGCGTGGTCGAGTGCGGCCCGGCTGCGCACGAGGGCGCGGCGCACGTCGGCGACGAGCTTGCGGCCGTCCGCGTCGAGGTCGATCGTCCACAGCACGGCCGGGCGCACCCGGCCCGGCAGCAGGCTCGCGGCGCCCTCGCCGAGCGACGGCGGGTGCAGCGGGACGTGCCCGTCCGGGAAGTACAGCGTGGTCACCCGCCGCCGGGCCTCCGCGTCCAGCGCTCCGCCCGGTACGACGAAGCAGGCGATGTCGGCGATGGCGTACCGGACGCGGTAGCCGGTGGCCGTCCGGGACAGGTGCAGCGCCTGGTCGAGGTCGGCGGAGCCGGGCGGGTCGATGGTGAAGAAGGGGATGTCGGTGGCGTCGACGCCGGGCGGCGCGGGGGCCGCCGCCGCCCGGTCCGCCTCGGCCAGGACCGCGGGCGGGAAGCGCTCGGGCGTGCCGAGCCTGGCACGCAGCGCGGTGAAGGCGGTCCGCAGCGGGGCTTCGGGGGCGCCGGGCACGCGGATGGGGCGGCGGGGCATACAGCGAGCGTAGGGCGGGGGCAGGGGGGCGGCATCCGGACACCCGCCCGGCCGTCCGACCGCACTGTCCCCTGCCTCCTGCCTCCTGTCCCCCGCCTCCGCACCCCGCGACCGTACGCCGTCCCGGCCGGTCACCCGAACGCCGTACGCTGGCGCCGAGCTCTACCGAAGGAGTACGTGTGCTTGTCCTGCTGCCCCCGTCCGAAGGCAAGGCCGCTTCCGGCCGCGGCGCCCCGCTGAAGCCGGAGTCGCTGTCGCTGCCGGGGCTCACCGCAGCCCGCGAGGCCGTGCTCGGCGAGCTGGTCGAGCTGTGCGCGGGCGACGAGGACAAGGCGCGCGAGGTGCTCGGGCTGAGCGAGGGTCTGCGCGGCGAGGTCGCGAAGAACGCGCACCTGCAAACGGCGGGCGCACGGCCGGCCGGGGAGATCTACACGGGTGTCCTCTACGACGCCCTCGGGCTGTCCTCCCTCGACGCGGGGGCGAAGCGGCGGGCCGCGCGGTCGCTGCTGGTCTTCTCGGGGCTGTGGGGCGCGGTCCGGGTGACGGACCGGATCCCCTCCTACCGCTGCTCCATGGGCGTGAAGCTGCCCGGACTCGGGGCGCTGGGCGCGTACTGGCGTACGCCGATGGCGTCGGTGCTGCCCGAGGCGGCCGCGGACGGGCTGGTGCTAGACCTGCGGTCGTCGGCGTACACGGCGGCGTGGAAGCCGCAGGGCGAGGTCGCCGGGCGGACCGCCACCGTGCGCGTGCTGCACTCCCAGGTGGTGGACGGGGTGGAGAAGCGGTCGGTGGTCAGCCACTTCAACAAGGCGACCAAGGGGCGGATCGTGCGCGCCCTGCTGACCGAGGGGATCGCGCCGAAGGACCCGGCCACGCTGGTGGAGGCGCTGCGCGACCTCGGGTACGTGGTGGAGGCGCAGCCGCCCGCGAGGGCCGGGCGGCCGTGGGCGCTGGACGTGGTGGTGACGGAGATCCACTGAGCCGCGCCAGGGCATTGCGTTGCAGCATGCGCAACGATCTTTGCGCATGCTGCACGCCACGGGCAGGATGAGGCCATGACCTCGCCACCGCCCTCCCCTTCGGCTGCCCCGGTACCGGGATCGGCACCGGTACCGGTGCCCGCGTCGGTGCTGGATCTCGCGCCCGTACTGCCGGTGGTGGTGCTCCCGGACGCCGCCGACGCCGTACCGCTGGCGCGGGCCCTGGTCGCGGGCGGGCTGCCGGCGATCGAGGTGACCCTGCGGACCCCGGCCGCCCTGGACGCGATCCGCGCGATCGCGGGCGCGGTGCCGGACGCGGTGGTCGGCGCGGGCACGGTGATCACGCCGGAGCAGGTGCGGGCGTGCACCGCGGCCGGGGCGGGCTTTCTGGTCAGTCCCGGCTGGACGGACGTACTGCTGACGGCGATGCGGACGTCCGGCGTGCCCTTCCTGCCGGGGGTGTCGACCGCGTCGGAGGTCGTGGCGCTGCTGGAGCGCGGGGTGCGGGAGATGAAGTTCTTCCCGGCGCAGGCCGCGGGCGGCACGGCCTATCTGAGGTCGCTGGCCGGTCCGCTGCCGCAGGCCCGGTTCTGCCCGACCGGCGGGATCGGGCCCGAGTCGGCCCCGGAGTACCTGGCGCTGCCCAACGTCGGCTGCGTGGGCGGAAGCTGGATGGTCCCGGCGGAGGCGCTGGCGGCCCGCGACTGGGACCGGGTCGAGCGGCTGGCCCGCGCGGCGGCGGCCCTCAGCGCAGGTGGGACGTGTCGTTGAAGAGCCGCACGCTGGCGTTGCCGTCCGCGTAGTACGCCACCGCCGACAGGGAGGCGGCCGACAGTTCCATCCGGAACAGGGACTCGGGCGGGGCGCCCAGGGCGAGCCGCAGCAGCGTCTTGATCGGGGTCACATGGCTGACCAGCAGCACCGTACGGCCCGCGTGGGCCGCGACCAGCCGGTCGCGGGTGGCGGCGATCCGGTCGGCGGTGGCCGCGAAGCTCTCGCCGCCACCGCTGGGCGCGGCCTCGGGGTCGGCGAGCCAGGCGTCCAGGTCCTGCGGGTGGCGCTCACGGACCTCGCCGAAGGTGAGCCCCTCCCAGGCGCCGAAGTCGGTCTCGCGCAGCCCGTCGTCGATCGTCACGTCGAGACCCAGGCGGGCGGCCACGACCGCGGCGGTCTCCCGGGTGCGGGCGAGCGGGGAGGCGACGATCGCCTGGACGGTGCCGCGCCGAGCCAGCGCGGCCGCGACCCGCTCGGCCTGCTCCCGCCCGGCACCGGAGAGCGAGGGGTCGGTGCCGCCGCTCCCGGAGAACCGCTTCTGCGGGGTCAGCGGCGTCTCCCCGTGCCGCAGCAGCACGAAGGTCGCCGGTACGCCCATGTCGGCGGGGGCCCACCCGGCCGCGGGCACGGCACGGGCGGCCCGGACGTCGGCGGCGGCTTTGACGGCACGGGCGACGTCCACGGCGGGACCGACAGCGGGCGCGGCAGCGAGCGCGGCAGCGGGCGCGGCGGGGCCGGTGGGCGCGGCGGAACCCACGGGCTCCGCAGGCACGGCGGACGCAGAGCGAGCGGTGCCAGGCGCACCGGCATCGGCGGCAGGCGCGACGGCGGACGTACCGGTCGCGAGGGGCGCGGAAGGCGCGGCGGACGTACCGGTCGCGGCGGCGGGCGCGGCAGGGCCGACGGGCTCGGCGGGCGCACCGCCGACCGCGCCGACGCCGGTGGTGCTGTCGATGCCGGCCACGTCGGTGCCGGTGCCGCGCGCTGCCGTGTCGGCGGTGGGCCGACGGGCCGCCAGGGCCGCCCGGGCCCTCGCGGCGCCCGCGGCGGCGTCGCCGGGCGGGCCCGCGGGCCCGGGGGCCGCGGACGCGGCGGCCGCGTACCTCGACGCACGGGTGTCCAGGTCGGCGGTGGACGCCGACGCGGACCACTGCTCGCCCCGCTTGCCGGCGTCCATCGCCTCGTTCGCCAGCCGGTCGGCGTGCTTGTTGCGCTCGCGGGGGATCCACTCGTAGGTGACCTGAGCCGGCGGGAAGACCCGCGCGGCCTCGGCCGCGAGCGGCCTCATGTCGGGGTGCTTGATCTTCCAGCGGCCCGACATCTGCTCGACGACGAGCTTGGAGTCCATCCGGACGTGGACCTCGGCGGACGGGTCGAGTTCATGGGCGGCGCGCAGCCCGGCCACCAGACCCCGGTACTCGGCCACGTTGTTCGTGGCGACGCCGATGAACTCCGCCCGCTCGGCGAGGGTCTCCCCGGTCGCGGCGTCGATCACCACGGAACCGTAGCCCGCGGGCCCCGGGTTGCCCCGGGAACCGCCGTCGGCCTCGACGATGAACTCCCGCACGCCGAAGGCCCCCTACAGGCCGGAGTCGGACGTACGCACCAGGATGCGGCCGCAGTTCTCGCAGCGGACGACCTGGTCCGAGGCGGCCGCGCGGACCGCGTTGAAGTCGGTGATCGACAGCTCCTGGCGGCAGCCCTGGCAGGTGCGCTGGTACAGCTTGGCCGCGCCGATGCCGCCCTGCTGCAGGCGCAGCTTGTCGTAGAGCTTGAGCAGGTCGGCGGGGACGGAGGCGGCGACGACCTCGCGCTCCTTGGTCACCGTGGCGGCCTCGCCGTCGATCTCCTCGAAGGCCGCGTCCCGGCGGGCCGTGGCGTCGTCGATCTTCGACTGTACGGAGCCGACCCGCTCGGTCAGCTCGGTCACCCGCTCCTGCGCGGACTCGCGGCGCTCCATGACCTCGAGGACGACGTCCTCCAGGTCGCCCTGGCGCTTGGCGAGGGAGACGATCTCCTTCTGGAGGTTCTCCAGGTCCTTGGGGGAGGTGACGGCGCCCGAGTCGAGGCGCTGCTGGTCGCGGGCGGCGCGCTGGCGGACCTGGTCCACGTCCTGCTCGGCCTTGGTCTGCTCGCGGGCGCAGTCGCTCTCCTCGGTCTGCGCGGCCACCAGCAGGTCGCGCAGCTGCGTGAGGTCCTTGGTCAGCGACTCGATCTCGGCGTGCTCGGGCAGCGACCGCCGCTTGTGCGCGAGCTGCTGGAGGCGGACGTCGAGGGCCTGGACGTCGAGAAGTCGGATCTGGTCGGCGGGCGCGGCGTTCAGTTGGGGGCTCCAGGGGTGTTCGTCGTGGTGGACGCCGCGTGGGCGGTCCAGGGGTCGGTGACCGTCTTCGAGACGTGGACGCGCAGGTCCCATCCGTGCCGGTCGGAGATCTCGTCGAGCTGGGCGGCCGCCAGCTCGCACCAGGGCCACTCGGTGGCCCAGTGCGCCGCGTCGAGCAGCGCGAGAGGACTGTGGGCGGTGCCCGCCAGGAACTCGGACGCCGGGTGGTGGCGCAGGTCGGCGGTGAGGAAGGCGTCGACCCCCGCCGCGCGCACCCGGTCGAAGAGGCTGTCGCCGGAACCGCCGCTGACCGCGACCGTGCGGACGACCTGCTCGGGGTCGCCCGCGACGCGGATGCCCTGCGCGGTGGCGGGCAGCCGCTCGGCGGCGCGGGCGGCGAACTCGCGCAGCGGCAGCGGGTGGTCCAGCTCGCAGACCCGGCCCAGGCCGCGGCGGCCCTCCGGGTCACCGGGATCCGGTACGAGCGGACGCACCACCCGCAGGTCGAGCGCCCCGGCGAGCGCGTCGCTGACGCCCGGGTCGGCCGTGTCGGCGTTGGTGTGGGCGACGTGCAGCGCGATGTCGTTCTTGATCAGGGTGTGCACCACGCGGCCCTTGAAGGTGGAGGCCGCGACCGTCGTCGTACCGCGCAGGTACAGCGGGTGGTGGGTGACCAGCAGGTCCGCGCCCAGCTTCACCGCCTCGTCGACGATCTCCTGGACCGGGTCGACGGCGAACAGGACCCGGGCGACCTCCTGGCCGGGGTCTCCCACGACGGTGCCGACCGCGTCCCAGGACTCGGCCCGCTCGGCGGGCCACAGGTTCTCCAGCGCGGCGATGACTTCAGACAGACGGGGCACGGGAGCAAGGCTACCTGGCCGTTCTGCCCGGCCGTACCGGCTCGGGGCGGCCGTTCCGCCCGGGCCCCGCCGGCTCGGGGCGAGGCGGCCGGGACCGCCGCCGGTCAGCACATCGGTCCCGCCCCCCTCAGCTGAATCGCTTCTGCACCACACTTATGTGTGAAGCGACCGCTCGGCGGTCCCTCCTCCGCGCGTACGAAAACTAGCGTCGTCGCCGGAGGTGACCGAACGATGACGGCCTGTGCGATCGAACCCGCGGCGACCGACGAGGACGACGGCGCGCCACGGCCCGGCTGCACGATCACGGCGGACGGCGCCTACGCCGCCCGCCTCGCGCGCACCGGCGACTCCTGGCTGCCGGAGCGCTGGACGCTCGACGGCCCCGAGCCGTACGCCGTGCCGCTGCCCGGCAACCAGCCCGAGGAGCCGGGCACCGAGGTCCAGCCCATGCGGGACGGACGGGTCCTGATCCGCCGGGCCGTGGCCGACCGGCACGTCTTCTCCCTGCTCTACCCCACCGGGCCCGACACCGGTGAGCTGCCCCTGGGCTCGGTCGAGTGCCCGGACGACGGCACCCGGCTGCGGCTGCTGCCCCCGGCCCCGGGCGGCCGGCGGGCGTACGCGCTGGCCGTGGGCGCGCGCTCCACGACGGTGTGGCTGGTGGCCGGCGGCGACTTCGGGCCGGAGCACGTCGCCGAGGTCCCCGGGCGCTGCTCGGGCGGGGCGTGGCTGGACCGCTCGGGGCGGATGCTGGCGCTCGACCGGGAGCTGGGCGGCCGGACCAAGGCGGTCGTGGTGGATCTGGAGCGCGATGGCGAGGTGTCGCCGCTGCTCCAGATCGCGGCGGACAGCGACGACCGGGTGCTGCTCGCCGACGCGGACAGCGGGCTGCTGCTGATCCGCTCCGACGCGCCCTCCCCCGGGGAGCACCGGCTGGGCTGGGGGGTGCTGGGCAGCACGCTGCCGGTGCGTTTCCCGGAGTGTCTGCGGGTGGCGGCGTGCGCGGTGACGCCGTTCGCGATCCAGCCGGAACAGGTGCTGACGCCGGAGAGCTGCGCGGTGGCGCTGCGCATCGACGGGCCGCTCGGCAGCTGGGTCGGGGTGTGGCGGCCGGCCGAGCGGCAGATGCACCACCTTCCGGCGCCCGAGGGGTGGCTGACGGGCACCGGGCTGTGGACGCCGAACGGGGTGCTGCGACTGCCGTACGCCACCGAGGAGGTGCCGTGCGCGGTGGCGGAGGTACAGATCCCGGCGGCGCCGCCGCGTGCGCTGGGACCGGGGCCGACGGCGCCGGGGACGCCCACGGGGAACCCGGTGCCCCGGGAGCTGCCGGAAGAGGAACCTCCGTCGCCGGTCGCGCCCCGTCCGGTGCCCTTGCAGCAGGCGCCGCTGGCGCGTCATGTAACGAACTAGTGCCGGTTGGCGTGGTCGCCTGGATCCGACCCGCGTCAGGTTGGTTAAACTCACCCGGCTGTTAAGAAGGATCATGTTGACGGGGTGAAGTTTTCCGATGAGCGACGCAAGCACGACGCAGCCGCTGTCCTCCGACACCTGGGAGGACGCCGGTCACGGCAGGCACCGCGGGCAGATCGCGGCGCAGGACACGGAGACGGCCCCTCACGGCCGTCACCGCAGGCCGACCGAGAACGTCGAGGCGCCTGCCTGACAGTACGCCGCAAGGGGCCCGCGCACCAGAGGTGAGCGGGCCCCTTCCGCTTTTCCGGGGCCCCGCGTGTGCCTAACGGCGCTTGAGTCCCAGTACCTCCGCCGCCGCGAACGTCTCCGTCGACGGCCGGTCCGCGTAGTGCGGGGTCAGCAGGGCGTCGAGCTCGTCGTAGCTGAAGGTGTCCTGCTTGCTGTCGAACTGCGCCTGGACGCGGGGACGTTCGACGACCGCCACCATGCCGCCGTGGACGACGAGCAGTTGCCCGTTGAGCCGCGCGGCGGCCGGTGAGGCGAGGTAGCCGACGAGCGGGGCGACATGCTCCGGGGCGAGCGGGTCGAGCCCCTCGGCCGGGGACTCGAAGCCCGCCCCGGAGAAGACGTCCTCGGTCATCCGGGTGCGTGCGCGCGGGCAGATCACGTTCGCCGTCACCCCGTACTTGGCGAGGGCGAGGGCCGTGGAGGTGGTGAGGCCGACGATCCCGCCCTTGGCCGCCGCGTAGTTGGGCTGGCCGGCGGAGCCCGCCAGGAACGCCTCCGAGGAGGTGTTCACGATCCGCCCGTAGACCGGCGCACCCGCCGCCTTCGACCGCTCCCGCCAGTGCGCGGCCGCGAAGCGGGTCGTGTTGAAGTGCCCCTTGAGGTGGACCCGGAGCACGGAGTCCCACTCCTCCTCGGACATGGAGAAGACCATCCGGTCCCGCAGGATCCCGGCGTTGTTGACCAGGATGTCCAGTTTCCCGAACGCGTCGACCGCCGCAGCCACCAGCCCACGGGCCTGTTCGAAGTCGGCGACGTCCCCCGTGTGGGCGAGGGCGCGGCCCCCGGCCCGGCGGATCTGCGCCACGACGTCCTCGGCGGGCCCGGCGTCGGCCGTGCCCGAGCCGTCCCGGCCGGGCTGCCCGAAGTCGTTGACGACGACGGCCGCGCCGAGCCTGGCGAGCTCCAGCGCCTCGACCCGGCCGAGACCGCGGCCCGCGCCGGTGACGATCGCCGACCGCCCCTCCAGTGGCAGTGACATCGGTTCCCCTTCCCCGCTGCTCGCCCGCTGCCGGATTCAGATCTCGATGCAGGTGCGCAGGGCCGTCCCCGTGCGCATCTGGTCCAGGGCCTCGTCGATCTCCGCCAGCGCGACCCGGTGGGTGATCAGGCCCGCCAGGTCGATCCGGCCGGCCCGCCACAGGGCGATGGTCCGCTCGTAGGAGCGCAGCACGTCGCCGCCGCCGTACATCGAGGGCAGGATGCGCTTCTCGTCGAAGAACAGCTCGAACATGTTCAGTTGGAGCTGGTCGTCCATGGCTCCGGCGCCGACGACGACGAGCGTGCCGCCGCGCCGGGTGTTGTCGTACGCCGTGCGGGCGGTGGCGGACCTGCCGACGACCTCGAAGACGTAGTCGAAACCCTCGCCGCCGGTGACCTGCTGCTTGGCGCCGGGCAGTTCCTCCGGCGACACGGCCCGGGTGGCGCCGAACCTCAGCGCGGCCTCGCGGCGGGCGGCGACCGGGTCGACGGCGACGATCTCGGCGGCGCCCCTGAGCCGCGCCCCCTGGATCGCGGAGATGCCCACGCCTCCGCAGCCGATCACGGCGACCGACGAACCGGCCGTCACGTCCGCGGTGTTGAGGGCGGCGCCGAGTCCGGTGGTGACCCCGCAGCCGATCAGGGCGGCGATGTCGAAGGGCACGTCGTCGGGTATCGGCACCGCGCATCCGGCGTCGACGACGACCTCCTCGGCGAACGTACCGGTGCCGGCGAAACCGAAGACGTCCCCGCCGGGGCGCCGGAAGTTGGGGGTGCCCGCGTTCATGAACCCGGCCAGGCACAGCTCCGTCTGGCCGCGCCGGCAGGCCGGACACGCCCCGCAGGCGGGCAGCCAGCAGACCACGACCCGGTCACCGGGCTTCAGGCCGGTGACGCCCTCGCCGACCTCGGTGATCTCGCCCGCGCCCTCGTGTCCGGGCACGAACGGCGCCGGCTGCGGCAGCACCCCGTTCATCGCGGACAGGTCCGAGTGGCACAGGCCCGTGGCCCGGACCCGGATCCGCACCCTGCCCGGGCCGAAGCCCACCGCCTCGACGTCGTCGAGGACCTCCAGCTTGTCCTGGCCGATCTCGTGCAGTACGGCTGCGCGCATGGTGCGGCTCCCCTCGGCGGTGGCTTCGACAGCGGCTTGTTCGTCGGCGGCTTCGGCACTGACCTCTTCGTCGGCGGCTTCTTCGGCAGTGACTTCGTCGGGGCGGCGGCTCCGGCGGTACGCGGGCTCAGGAGTGGCGGACGACGGTGTCGGCGAGGACGGGGGCGTCGTCCCGGTCCACGGAGCTCACGGCGACCCGGACCTCCCCGTCCGCGGGTCCCCACATACGGATGCGCAGGCTCTCGCCCGGGTACACGACCCCGGCGAAGCGGGTGTCGTAGCCGCGGACCCGGGTCACGTCACCGCCGAGCAGCGTGTCGACGACCGCCTTCAGCGCGATCCCGTAGGTGCACAGCCCGTGCAGGATGGGCCGCTCGAAGCCGGCGACCTTGGCGAACTCGGGATCGGCGTGCAGCGGGTTCCAGTCGCCCGAGAGCCGGTAGAGAAGTGCCTGGTCCTCACGGACGGACCGTTCCACGACCCGGTCCGGCGGACCCGCCGGAGGTTCGAGCCGGGCGGACGGACCGCGGTCGCCGCCCCAGCCGCCCTCCCCCCGGACAAAGATCTGCGCGTCGTTCGTCCACAGCGGGCCGTCGGCGTCGGCGACCTCGGTGCGCATGACCAGCACGGCGGCCCTGCCCTTGTCGTACACGGCGGCGATCCTGCCGGTGCTGGTCGCGGTGCCCTGGACGGGCAGCGGACGGTGGACGGTCAGCGACTGCCCGCCGTGCAGCACCCGGGCGAGGTCGACCTCGATGCCGGGCATGGACAGCCCGCTGATCACACCGGGCCGGCCGGCGCCCGCGACGGTGGCGAAGCTGGGCAGGACGTGCAGCCGGGACTCCAGCGTGTAGCGCAGCTCGTCGGGGTCGGTGGCGGGGATTCCGGCCCCGATCCCGAGGTGGTAGAGCTGGACGTCCCTGCTGTCCCAGCTGATCTCACCGGTGCGGGGTGCGGCGGCGAGTGCCTTGGCTGCGTCGATGGGCATGGGGCTCCTGAGGGTGACGGCCGGCCCGGACGGCGGGCGGTGCGGCGGACTCGTACGGTCGACGTGGTCGACGGGGGACGACGGGGGACGACGGGCGCGGACGGAGGGTCGGGGCGGGCGGTTCGGGCGGCGGGCAAGACCCCGGCACGGCCGTCCGCACCGTCGGCCGCACCGAGGTCGTCACGGGGCCACGGAACCCGCCGGATCTAGAACGCGTTCCAGTACGGCGACCCCCTGTATAGCCCAGGCTTCGGCACTTGTGAAGACTCCTGACGCTGCGTCAGCTCTCGTGGCGGCGCGGGCCCTATGACATTTGTCCTGCCCAGGTCCGTACAAGCGCATCTGCCCGGCCGGCGCCCCGGTCCGTAACGTCGGATTCGACGCTCGTACTGGCGTCCAGGTCGCCGCGTTCGGTTCGTACGCTGTCCTGTCGTACCGGCGGTCCGGACCGACCGCCTGATCGGGGGAACACATGATGTCCTGGCTTCGCGAGGTCGCCCACCGGGTCGACACGCCACGGAAGGCGGTCCGCCGCGCCTGGCGGCGGCAACGGCTCCACCGGCAGGACCACAAGCGTCTGATGGCGGAGTTCCGTGCCGCGCGCAAGGCCGGAAAGGAACAGGAGCACCCGGGGCCGCCGCCGACCGGCTTCAGCCTGCTGCCCTGGCTGCTGATGGGGATGGGCGCGTTCTCCAACCTCTTCCAGGGGGAGACGCCCAATGCCTGGATCGGCGGTCTGGGTCTGCTCACCTTCAACTCCCTCTACATCTACGTGGTGTTCCGCGCCTTCCACAAGGAGACGCGGGAGGCTCTGTCGACCCGGGTGGCGCTGGGCCTGATGACCGTCGTGACCTGCGGGCTCGCCATCGGCTACGGCGGCAGCTGGCTGCTGTTCTTCCCGCTGCTGGGCCTGGCGACGGGAGCGGTGCTGCGCCTGTCGCACCTGCGGTCCTTCGGTACGGCCGTGGCGGTGCTCGCGGGCGTGGTCTCCTGCACCCGCGACGGCTGGGACGGCCTGAACATCGCCTACGCCACCTGGATCTCGACGATGGTGACCGCCGCGATCCTGTCCCTCTCCGAGGCGGTACGGGAGCTGCGCGCCGCCCGGGAGGAACTGGCCCGGCGCGCGGTCGAGAAGGAGCGGCTGCGCTTCTCCCGCGACCTGCACGACCTGCTCGGTCACACCCTGTCGGTGATCGTGGTCAAGTCGGAGGCCGCACGGCGGCTGGCGCCCGGGGACCTGGCGGCCTCGCTGGCCCAGATCGCGGACATCGAGTCGGTGGGCCGCCAGGCACTGACGGAGATCCGCGAGGCGGTCACCGGCTACCGCGACGGCAGCCTGGCCACGGAACTGGACCGGGCCCGCTCCGCCCTGACCGCGGCGGGCGTCGAGCCCTCGGTGCGGCAGTCGGGGCCGCCCCTGGTGTCCCAGGCCGAGGCCCTGCTCGGGTGGGTGGTGCGCGAGGCGGTGACGAACATCGTCCGGCACAGCGACGCCTCCCATTGCGACATCGTGGTCTCGGGGGGCGAGGAGCAGGTGCGGCTCACGGTCACCGACGACGGAACCGGCCCGGCGGGCGCGGCCGGCAGCGGAGATGGGACAGGAGCCGGGACGGGCGACGGGACGGGCGACGGGACGGGCGACGGGCTCACGGCGGTAGAGACGCCGGACACGGGCAGAGGCCGGGGCAGGGGCATCGGGGCGGGGACGGCGGGCGGGACGACGGCCGGTCCGGTGGCCGGGGCCGTCGGCGGCACCGGCCTGAAGGGCCTGACGGAACGTCTCGCCGCGGCGGGCGGTTCCCTGTCGGCGGGGCCCGGACCCCGGGGCGGCTTCGTGGTACGGGCGCAACTCCCGGTGGCCGCGGTGGAGCCGGAACCGGACGGGGCGGCGGCGAGAGCGTGAGCGGGTCCGGGGGCCGGGCGGACTCCGCCGGGCCCGGGGGCCGGGCGGACCTCGGTCGTCCGGCCCCCGGGCCCAGGCGGACTCCGGCCGTCCGGCCCCCGGGCCCAGGCG